>DATNPK010000054.1 GCA_036703275.1 Coleofasciculaceae cyanobacterium
TGCTCATGCGGTTTATCAGCCGAACCTAGTCAGACAAAAAGCTACTTCAAGCCATAATGGTCAAAGTTCTTTTGCCGTGATGACTGAGAGTTTTGTTGAACCAACAATAGCTAATTTTGGTTCTTTGATTATTAAAAATGGGTCACACCTTAGCCAGAAAATTAGGGAATTTATCGAAACTACCAAGCCTTGGGTAGAATTTGAACCAGTTGAAAATTTGCCCAGAGATGATGAGGCACAGCAATTCGTCGAACTACCCGAACCGAACAAAAGCCTCGAAACAATACCTTTTTAAGGATACATGAAACTATTAATTCAGCCAGTACCAAAGCCACGCATGTCTCGTCGGGATAGATGGGCGGAACGTCCTTGTATAATCAGATATTACCAGTTTAAGGATGAGCTTAATAGGTTGTGGGGCAACAGAGAAATCGTTCAACCTTGCCACCTTGTATTTCACCTGTCTATGCCTAATAGCTGGAGCAGCTCCAAACGAGAAAAAAAGCTAGGTCAACCTCATCAACAAAAACCAGACATCGACAACCTAATCAAAGCATTTTTCGACTGCCTTTTAGTTGATGATTCCCACATATATGATGTGCGAGGCAGTAAGTATTGGTCTAACACTGGTTCGATTGAAGTTATGGATAATATATAACGCCACATACCTTTTGGGTCCTTCCTGGAGGTAAATCAATGCGGTTGGGCAAACCCCGCCATAGGTCTAGATGCAGAAAATTTGACAGCTTGTTGTGGTGGCGGGCTTGTTTTGGGAATTTTAAATGGATGGAATACTATTTATCGGCAGCAAGTGCGGCTAGTCTGGTAGGCGTTCACCCTCGCACGATCGAGAATTGGGCGTCGCAAGGGTATTTAGAGCGAGAAAAAGGCAAATACGGGCTAATCTCCGCGCTCAAGTATCGTATCGAGCAGTTAGAGTCAAAAAATAGCGACCTAAAAAGCAACCCCCCAAAGGAAGAACTGCTTTTACAAAAGTTACAACAGGAAGTATTGGAGCGCACAGCGATCGCCAGAATAAAAACTATGGAGGCAGACGTTATGGAAGGACAACTAGTTAATACGGGTGAAGTGGTAGAAACCTGGAAAGGAGCGATCGCCAAAACTAAGGCTAAATTTATTGCTTTGCCTGCCAAACTGGCGCTGGAACTGTCGGGCATGGATCGACCAGAAGATATACAGGCAAGACTGGCACAAGTTATCGACGAGGCGTTAATTGAAATGGGTGCTGGCGATTAGGGGGGCGGTTGCCAAATATTCGAGTACGATCGAATATCCCCATCAATTCTTGAATCGATATGACTACTTCAACCCCCAGTCTCGACCAAATTCGCAGGCAAAGCAATAAATACTCTTTGTCTAGGCTGATAAAAAGCAAATTTACTAATAATGATGTGGGCTGCTTAGAGCGAGAAATTTCTCAGGATTTAGAAGCAAAATTTGGGCGAAAAGAATTTGATTTTCTAATTCCTCCTGAAACGTTGGGCCTGCGAGCCATCTCGACGGACAATAGTGGCGGCAATCTAATCGCCATAGAAAAGAGCGATTATCGTTTCTTCGCTCCTGAACCAGACAGCAAACTTGCTCTTCTTGGTGCAAAAATACTAACCAATCTTAAAGACCAATACGAGATTAATGGTTCAGCGCAACCGTTTCAGGCCCATTGGGTCGGGGAGCGGGGACAAATAGCTGATAGTCAACCCCCCATCGATCGGGTAATTCTCAAACCGAAAAAATTAGTTGCCTCCTGCACGATGACCATGGAGATGTGGCACTGTGCAAACGAATTTTCCTCGGATTTTTTGGCAGCGGGAATGGGGCGCGCGCTATGGACTCAAATCGATCGAGCGTTACTTGTAGGCAGCGGTGTTAATCAACCTCTGGGATTGGCTTCGCAGGTGGGTATCAATTCAATTGTTTTGGGTTCTGATGGTGGTGAGTTAGATTGGGCTGGGCTGGTTCAGATGGAAAGCCTGGTTACTCGCAACAATCCCAGCGAGAAAAACCTAAGCTATTTAATTAATAGCGATTGCGCTTCGTATCTAAAACGGACCGAGAGAATAGCTGGCAGCCGCGAATTCATCCTCAGCGACCAACCGCTGCGACCAACAGATCAGCTTAAAATTCTAAATTCTCGGCTTTGTGGGGTTAGCAATAATTTGCCCAACAATCTGGTTAAGGGGTCATCCTCTGATTTGAGTATGGCCTTGTTTGGTAACTGGTCGAGTGTCGTAATCGGTATTTTTGGCGCGATCGACGTACAGGTTGATGAGTTCTCTAATAACAATTTTGCCAACGGGCTTGTCACTTTGCGAATGGCGGTTAAAGTTGATACAGGAGTTCTAAACCCATCATTATTTAGCATTGCCACTGATATCAGAGCGATTTAAACCATGAAAAAAACTCAACTAACAGATTTAAACAAACCAAACATCAAAGCTAAAGTACGAAACTTCATGCCAGTCCATTTACAACGGGGGCGAAAAACAGATATTTATTTGCAAGATGAAATTCTTTGGCTAACGTCATCTGAGGCAAAACAATATCAACATTTAATTGAGATCATATCGGAGTAAATTTGACGCGCCTCATCAAGGGCGCGCAGGCGTGGATGGGGTGAAGCGCGAAGACAAATCGCTTTCGAGAGTATCGATATACTTTCCGCGAGCGCGCATTTTAGAGATGCCGAAAAGCTTCTCTGCTTCGTTGTCTCTAAACGATTGAACAAAAGCAGTCTGGCTAGATCTATAACCTCGCTTTTTTGCGATCGCAAAAGCTTCCTTGAGAGATATTAATCGATCGGGTTTGGATTCCTCTATCTCTTCAAAAATAGGTGCTATGGAGTCTCGATCTACTTGCGTGGTAGTTTTAGTTTCTTCATCTTCCTCAGCTTTCGCTTGTCCTGAGACATTCTCCAAGGGGCGCAGATCGTTATCGGCTACTACAGTAGAAATTTTTTGAACTTCGAGGGCAATCGCTCTAAGAAATTCCTCATCACTTTTAAGAACTGCGATCGCCTTCGGCATGGCATAGCCAATCGCCTTGGGCATAGCGTAGTCAATCGCTTTTTCTATTTTTTCATCTATGTCGGTATCGGGTTTACTGTCTGATAGAGTATCAGATTGTATTTGTTTAATTTGCGATTCTAGCTCTCGGACTCTATCAGATAATGTATCGGGTATACTACCTGATGCTTCTCCCTTTAGATTTTCTATACCTAATTTAAGTAGCTCGATAATAGTGCTACTAACTTGGGGTTTTCCTGTTTTGTGATAGACAGGAGCGTTATATTCTTGAACAGCTATTTCTTCAATCTCATTATATAGATCTATTGGGACTCGCACGTCGCAGCGTTTAATATGGTCGTCTGGCATATCAGATAAGTATCGGATCGGGTAACTGATATATTCTAACTTAAGCTATCAGACAATATCAGATAAGTAACGGATAAATAGTTGGTACTAATCATTAGATAATCAGCAAACAAACAATTAATATATTTAAGCTCTTGTTTTATCAGATACGTATCTGATAGTATCAGATATAGAGATGGCAAAAGGACGGTTCACCACCGACCAAAGTAGTTAAACCGCCTTTTCAATCTCGTACATTAATCAATCTCTTGGAAAATGCACAAATCAAATATACCAAACAAAACCTGTAAAGACTGCCCCCACGCTATGCATAGCAAAATATCAAAAGTCCTTTACACCTGCTCTCTTTGGGGTGAAGTCGTAAAGGAATCTGATAAGAGTTGTAATTCTGTGGGAGGTGCGTGAGTTATGGCTTATTCCTATGGAGAATCAAGAAATCTTCGAGATTGTTGTCAGAAAATCGACGATATTCAGGATGTTCGTCAATTCCTAGTAGATCTTAAAGAATACTTAGACGAACGAGGTTGTGATTTTAAAAATGACATGGACACCAGGGACAATAACGACGCTCTAATAGATTTACTGGTGTACCTCAAAGAGCAAACCAAAGCACAGATCGAGGTAGTAGATTTTTTGAAGAGATTTCCACCTCAACTGAGATAGCGATGCCTTTATGCCCTGCATGATATGCCCGTGCATGACTAGCTTCGCATGACGCGAACTTCTAATCATGCACGGACGCGAAGCGGTATGCTTTAGCACTAGCTACGCGTCGCGATTCATCGAGTGCCTTGTTGCCGAAGGCTGAGAGTTCTCTCACACTCAGTTAAAATTTAACTCGTAACCTTTGAGTAAATGAAACTAACTTCATTACTTAATTGCATCATTCACTCATTTACTTAATTGAAGATGACTATTATTATTAGCATTTTGAATCAGAAGGGGGGAAGTGGTAAGACAACCATATCCACTAATTTAGCCCATGCGCTTGCAAAGGATGGTCACAGTATTTTGCTAGTTGATTCTGACCCTCAAGGCAGCTTAAGAGACTGGAATGAAGCAAACGGAGGGGAATTATTACCCGTTGTTGGATTGGATAGAGAGACATTGCCCAAGGATCTTAAAGCTGTTTCTGATGGTTATGACTTTGTAATTATTGACGGTGCGCCACAGATAGCTAAGATGTCGGCAGCAGCAGTTAAAGCAGCAAATTTAGTACTCATCCCCGTTCAACCATCGCCTTACGATATTTGGGCTTGTGCGGATTTGGTAGACATCATTGCAGCCAGACAAGAGGTTACAGACGGTTCACCACTGGCTTATTTCATAATCAGTAGAGCCATTAAAAACACCAAGCTGGGCAATGAAATAAAAGGCGCATTGCTAGATTACGAACTGCCAATCATGAAGACGTTTACTACCCAAAAAGTTGCCTATCCCACCACCGCCGCCGAGGGAAAAACTGTATTTAACCAACCTGGGTGCAGTGCAGCAAAAGAAATCACCGCTATCAAAACTGAAGTACTGGAGATCTTAAATTATGGTGCTTAAAGCAAAAAAAACTCGTCGCGATCGCCCTGACAAGGAAGAAGCTATTAATGAGGCGATTAAACCAGATACCAAGAGATTGAATGCAGAAATACCCAGAGAGCTACACAGCAAGCTCAAGACCTTTGCAGCGAGACAGGAAACTAAAATAACTGAGGTGGTAATAGAAGCAATTACTGAGTATCTGAGTAAAAATTCAAATGAGTAAATGAAGCTTTGAGTAGAATAATCTTACTATTGTTAATCATTGCGTATGAAGTAAGAGATGTTATTCACGAATGGCGTGAAAGTGCGATCGCGCGAATCGATAATTTGCATCCTATTTCCAGCATTCTATCGCCAATGGCTTCAGCTCAACAGACAACACGGACATCATATGCCCTAAAGGACTAGCTTCGCGTCGCGAAGCGGTATCCTTGATAGACGAGCGCCTGGGGAAACCCCAGGCGACGTGTCCTCTTTTAACTCACTGTGATTGTGTGATCCTAAAGCCCGCTCCAAGACTTGTGAAGTCACGGTGAAGCCAAGATAAAGCTTTTATAAAGGTAATTAAGTTAAACAAATCAATTACCTCCTTACTTAAAGTACTATGGCTATCACCAAAATCTCTAACTCAACCCTTTCAGCAAACAGCTACATATCAGAAGACTGGAAAGGAGGATACAAACTCGAAGTAGATTTAACCTCAAGCGCAGTTGCTAAAGACTGGAAGCTAAACTTCAACCTAGCCGACTACAGCATCAGAGGAGCTTACGGCGTAGATTTAGTCAATAACGGTAAGGGCAACTATACAATCGACGGACAAGGCAAGGGACAGACTTTAGACCCAGGAGAAACCGTCAAAGCCACCTTTGTTATTGACGACAAAGGTAAAAACGCAGTTGTTCCCAAATTTACTACTAATTTAATGGGGTCGGTCATTAGCGATCCTATATCTGCACCTGCACCCAAACTGAGTAAAGGCGCTATCACTGTCGGATTTGAGAATCACAAAGGCGGCACTGTCTATAGCAACGCAGCTCAAAGTAAAGACTGGAAAGTTGATTGGTCTATTCAGATGGACAAGTTTGCTTCTATTGAGAGTGGAGAAGCTCACTCTGGTAACAACTCGCTCAAGATGGACTATCCTGCTAACGAACAGTCTAACGCTGGTGCGAAGTGGATGATTCCCGACGCGAAAGAATATTATCTTTCCTACTGGCTTAAGTTTGACAAAGGCTTTGATTTTGATGGCAGCAAGTTTAGTGGCGGTAAGCTACCAGGACTAGGCGAAGGCGATCTCGCATCTGGAGGGACAAAACCTAACGGCAACAACGGCTTCACTTCTAGATATATGTGGCGCGAAGGTGGCAAAGCTACTGTGTATCTATATCACATGGATCAGCCTGGAACTTATGGCGAAGATATTTTACTCAAAGGAAAAGACGGACAAGATAAGTACTTTCAACCTGGCAAATGGCACAATTTGGTTCAACGTGTTGAAGTTAATGATGCAGGTAAGGCTAATGGTGAGATGGATGTTTGGATGGACAACGAAAAGGTGTTAGACATCGACGGTTTAAGACTTAATAACGGTCAAGGTATTGATACAACATATTTCAGCACTTTCCACGGTGGTAACGGTCGCGAATGGTGGCCTAGCCAAGAAGTCAGCGCTCACTTCGATGACTTTGTGATTTCGACTAATGCCGCTGATGTCGGCTTATGATTTTAGCTGGCTCAACTCATTATTCGGGTAGTGTAATAAAGATATCGCTCGAGCAAAACAGTTGAATCTGAAATAGCTATTAGTTATTCTATGAATGAAGCGGCGTTGGTAAATTATAATTAAATGACAGTTTGGATTGCCGTTAAGTGTTCTGGTTACCACTCGACACATGTAGTAATCAATGACAAATCATCAAAGGGCAAAGCAACGTTATTTCTGTCCTAAAGCGATCGCTATACCGAATCATCAATAAAATCGCATTCGGGACAATCAAAGTGAACTATTTGGTTTCCTCGATTAAATCTATGTCTGCATTGAGGACAAACAAAGCGTAAAGTTTTATATCTTCTAAACTGTACCAGTTAAAAATAAATATCTTCAGTCCCTTACAGTTTAAAAATAAGTACTGATAATAACAGCTATCAAATCAATAGTTAATTACGCTTCACAAGCTGGCAAATGTCATTACACCCTAGTTAATATCAAAGCCGAGAAATTGACCCAATACCGCGACACAAAGGGTATCCCCAAAGAGCAGTTTAAGCTCATGCTGGATGCAGTAGACACCGACACTATCAAAGGATTGAGAGACAGAGCTATTTTGCTTCTGTTGTGGGGTAATGCCTTAAGACGTTCTGAGATTGCTAACTGTGATGTTAGAGACTTTTTCCCGACGGCGGGAGAATTAACCATCATTGGCAAGGGTAAAATCGGACAGCCTGAAACTATTTCTCTGGGTGCTGGTGCGATCGCTGCGATCGATAACTGGTTAAGGTCGAGAAAAGATTACACACCTTCAAATCCTTTATTCTGTGCGGTACATAAAGGATATTGGGGTAATCGATTACATACTCATTCAATTTATCAGTTGGTGCAGAAGTACGCCCAAAAAGCGGGGATAGATAAGGTTATGTCTCCCCATAGAATCAGGCATTCATCTATCACCGAAGCTCTTAACTTGACTAACGGGGATGTCAGGAAAGTTCAGAAGCTATCAAGACATAGTAACCTCAATACTCTGATAATTTATGACGATAACAGGCAAAACTTACAGCGCGAGGTAACAGGGATGCTGGATGATTTGTTTTGACACTCATGCGCTCTTTTCAAAGATTTTAAATAGTTGTTTACAAATTAATCCAGTAGAGCGTTGCAATAGCTGGACTTTAGATTTTGAGAATTGAGCTATGCGTTTCCAGTCAATATTAGAAACCGACACCTGAGTTTTGGTATCACCACTGCACCAACCTTGATACTGAATACCTTTCCTTTCAGCCAGAACATAATCACCTTTGCGGAATCCATGGCGAGTAACCGAGCCACCATACTTGCGTCGCAGCGCATTCGCGCAGATCGTCGTCTTCGACGACTGGCAAGGCTTTGCCTTGCGCCCGCCCTTGGCGAATACCATCAGATGCAACTGTCTTCTCGATATGGGAGGACGACGAATTACAAAGAATGGAGCGCTAGTTATATTAACTTTGCCTTGCCAGCAATGACCACGACAGTTTGAATTTTCAAACTGTTTGTAATCTTCAAACTGACTGGCAGCTAACACCACACCATCAACTGCATGAGTCGCTGGAATAGCATCGCTTTTGTTATGTTTTTGTTTTTCCAAGCCAAAATGTTTTCTAAGATTCGCTGTTTCCCAACCAAGTTTTTTAACTACTGGAGCAAGTTTACTTAGCTGTTTGATAGCCCATTTTTGACCCACCATTACAGCAGAGAATCCAAAACCCGAACGTGCGCCTTTACGACCCGAAGTTAGATCGACATCAGCTTTAACATATTCGTAAACGATTGAGGTAATGGGAAATATCTTACACAGTTCAGATATGACTCTGATTTCTAGTTGCCTGTTAGCTCTGATAGATGGCGGTACTTTTTTGCTACGACGATTAGAAAAACGTTTTTGCCTATGCGCCCTTAACTGAAAAGGTAATTTGCGATTGATTCGCCTACCTCTTCTGTTGCGTCGCATCATGCTTCTTTGCTTCATGCGCTTTTTGACGGTTTCAAAAGGCAAAAACAAATGAGCGGTAAACAAAGTAGCTAATTTACTTTGTACTCCAATCCCTGAATACTTTTTTCCTGGGTCAACTCCTACACCAATTGGCTGTGTTTTTTTGCTTGATGGCTCAAAAGTTAGCTGGATATAATATTGACCTAGTTTGTTGTGCTTACCGATAGCTTTACCATCTCGTACTAGCTTTCTAGCTTTTGATGGTTTGGTCGGCATCAGTGGTTTGTTGTCTTTGTCTACTACTGGTACTCTGTGCATTCTGGATATAATCCTTTTTAAAGTTTTAGTCCCTTCGGCTACCTAATCTCAGATGTCTTGGCTTTACCCAACGACCAACCCAATGGTCTTAGAGTTAATCCGAACTAGGGAAGTATTCGGAAGTCTATGCCGAAATTAGGCTATTAGCCTAGTCAACTCTTAGTTGTAACCAGGGTTTTACAAGCCCACGCTATATTTCGTTAGAAATTAGCGTTGGGTAGTTGACCTCGGCATCAGTCATATATAAGTGGGTGGTAAACATCTGTACACAATCATCCAAACCAAGGTGACAGGCTTTCTGTTATCCATGCCAATGCGCATTCTAGATGAGCAATCATAAACTTCAAGCAAAAGATATGATTGCTCTTAATCATGTGTGCGCGGAACGTCGTCATTAACCTTTGAACAATGCTAGAAATCATTGTCTTTTCTTACTATTTGAGCGTTAATTAATAAATGGCGATCGCTATCTTTATTTCTATTATAGTATTACTGAGTAATATTAAAAATTATTTAAGCATCAAAACTATGTGATAATATTGCTACCAGTTAAACATACTTAATGCGAAACTGTAAACAGCAATAATATTAAATATGTTTTATGGCTCAACAAGAAAAATTGGTAAGGACATCTGTAACGGTTCCAGAATCGGTTATGAAAAAGTTTCGGGATTATTGCAACAAGCAAAGACGTTCTGTCTCGGCTCAAATGACACTTTTAATAGAGCAGCAGCTAGAGCGAGAAGAGGCTGAAGATTGACAAGCGAAAACTTAAATGTGCGGAGCGGACATCTCACGCTGGGCAAGAAACCCGCTCAGGCGTGTCCTCGCCTTTCGCCAATTGCCCTGTAAGACAAAAACTGGAATACAACTTAATTAGCCACAACAATTTAAAAACTTTATGGAGGCACACAAAATTTGACCGACCTGATTCTACCTGCATTGAGTGAATACCAAAAAGCCCCTCCCCCCGCCGACTATATTTTGGCAAACTTGTCGAATCCTCCTAGATATATTTTTGAGCAGTATGTGAAAAAAATAGTTCACTCAGATAATGCCGAAGTACAGGAGGAATTTTGTCATTGGCTGTCACATCCAGTAGCCGCAGCAGATCATGCTTTGTGGTCACAGTGGGTCTGTATTTTGAAATGGTTGTACAAGAAACGATGGCATCCAAAATTAAAGTTAATCGAAATTGATAAGAACAGAAAAACACGCGATTCATTAGAATGTTTTGCCGACTTGCTCCACAGCGCACTACTGGTTTGCGAACAATGTTATTTGTATGGAGACGTTTCTAGTTACGCACATCATCTTTATTGGTTTAGAGATATTGCTCTTGAGCTTCGAATAATTTGTTTCGATTTTCCCGCAAACAAAGAACAACTAGTTCAAAAGTTGCGTACTATCGCACAACAAATCAAGCTTGTCGAAAATCCATTTAATCCCATAGATCATCCCGCCCTATGGGAATTAATGAATGTGGCTACTGAATTAGCCACCAGTCCATCCTACAAAGGATTTCGAGGTAAATATCTAGTTAAGAAAAAATCTAATCAACAAAAACAGTCTGTTTATGAAATTGGGTTAGGAACAGCATTTTCTGCGGTTGCTAGCAGAATACAGAAAGACCACAATCTTGTTTCTATGGAAACATCAGCCGACAAAATATCACTAAATTCTGGCTCTGGACGAGGAAGAAAAATCCTTGTTCAAAAACTTTTTTTTGAAAGCATTACTGGACAACGATTGTAGCTCTTAAATTCTTTTGAAGCTTTTGGCGATTTAGTTGCTAAAGTTAATAGCAGAAATAAATAGATACGAATATGACTCCGATCCAAACTCAAACGCGAACGGCAAATGCTGATCAAACGAACCGCCGTCGGTTCAAAAAAAATATTTTAGTTAGTCAGAAGAAGAAAGGTTTTGATGAGATTTTAAATAATTAAATCGCGGACGCTTGTTGTAGCTTGTTGTAATTCTGGAAAAATTGTAACAAACTGCGTGGCCTCAAAAATTACTCGCATTATCAAGCATCAAAACACACAAAAGTTATTTTTAATATATCACGATGATGCGAAATAGCGGAATTGACTATCGATTCGACTATTGCAGTAAGTCCTAAAAATGACCATTTCATAGGACATTGAGCCACGCAGCCACCCTACACTCACTCATAAATTACAAACATTTAGGGGCATTCACAAGCGCGATTTAGTTATCTAAAAAACATTAAAATCTGCCTTCACCACAAAAATTTGAACAGTGAAGACAGAATGATTCTTATAGATACTCTATCACAATCCCGACTAAATCAAACCCGAAAAAAAGATAAAAGTCGCTGTAAACAACTTCTATCAGTTACTTCAATCCCGACCTTACAACAAATATCGTTATTTGATTTCCCAAAATCAGTGGAAGTTGATGACAAACCGTATCCGCTACAAATAACTTCAGTCCCCCACGGCGATAGGCTCAAAGCCGATTGGTGTTGTAAATTAGTCCACTATGAATCAGGCTTAAAATTGCCTGGTCAGTTTATCTACGACGAAGTTAAGCAAATTCTCGAAACGACGCGATACTGGGATTTTGCGCTAGATAGCAAGAGAATTCCAAAATGTAAAGACAGGCTGTTAGTGCTGCTTGAAGAGGTATGTAGCGATCACTCTTCCTCCAAAAAGCAGGAGGTGGCAGCGTGAGTAACTGGATTCGCTTTAATCATGGTGATTGCCCTGTTTGCAGCGGCTTAAGAAAGGATTGTCGCCAGAACGCCGAAACCAACCTGGTTCACTGTCGGAGTACAGATGCTAATCCTCCCGATTGGATATTTAGAGGTCAGGACGCTTGCGGGTTTGCGATCTGGGTTTATGCCCCCGACGCTGAAGCCTGGACGCAAGAAAAGCGCGAAGAATGGGAACGGGAACGAAAAGCAAAAAGACAAAAACGCCAACGTCAAGCACAGGAACAAAACGAGCGATCGCTCTCTGCGGTAGAAAGACATCGAGAAATTAAAAAAGTTTTATCTCAGTTATCTCTGAGCGATCGCCATCGACAACAGCTTAAATCCCGAGGACTGACAGACCAGCAAATAAAATCAGGCTTTTATCGCTCTTTGGGTCAGTGGCAAAAGTTAGATATTCCAGTTGACGACAGGCTAGCAGGGCTAAAATTTGGAGGGCGATCGCTAGTCAATCCCGATTCAGGTATTCTGTGTCCCATTCCTGACGCGCAAGGGCAACTAGTTAGCTGGCAGCTTCGACAAGACAATAACTTTGACAATAAATATATTTGGGCTGCTTCGGAGCGCCAAAGAAAAAATCGACCTACCTCGAAGACGAAAGAGTTTGGTGAATTGCCTCTAGGAGTATGGCAGGAATCCAGCAATAAGGGGTCAAATACGAATGTCGTGGGCTTAACCGAAGGAACGGGCATTAAGCCTTATATTGCCTCTTGTCGGCTCAATATTCCAGTCATTGGTGCCAGTGGTGGTAATTTTGCCTCATCTCCCAAAAGCCTAAGAGCTGCGTTGGAAAAACTGAAACCATCCTCAATCGTTTTTTATCCCGATGGTGGAGCGGTTTGTAACCCCAACATAGTCAGACAGTACAAAAAACTATTCGATTTGCTTTTAAGCTGGGGATACCAGCCAAAAATAGCGTGGTGGGGACAGATTCAAAAATCCGATGGCGACGTTGATGAGATTGATTCGGCTACTTTTTCAAAAGCCGAATATTTAACGCCAAAAGAGTTTTTTAAATTAGCCCAGAAACAACAATATATTCAAGGGCAATGGGATAACTGGCGCAACTATAAAAAGTTCACTCCACAGCTCAAGGTTGAGAAGAAATTTATTGAATTTGGCTTGCCTCAAAAAGATACAATTACCTTTATTAAATCGGGACTTGGAACGGGCAAAACTACTGAAATTATTCGGAATTTAATAGAGGTACAAAATTATGGAATTATTGGGCTAGGATACCGTAATACTTTACTTTTGCAGTTCAATGAAAAGGCTAAAAAACTTGGTTTTTATCATCTTCAAAGCGATAAGAATTTAAGAGAATTTAGTCTAGATAATCCTAGCTTACGAGTAACCAACTGCATAGATTCTTTAGTTTACTATGTCAAAGAACAATTTGACGGCAAAATAATAGTTGTTGATGAGGTTATTTCAGTACTCAAGCATTTACTATTTTCCTCGACTGTCAAGCAATTTTCTAAAGTTAAACAGCTATTTACGGAGATGGTTAATCGTTGCGATCGCCTAATCTGTCTCGATGGCTTCATGCAGGATTGGGCGGTTAATTTCTTTAAGGAACTGTGTCCGAGTAAACAGATAATTACCCTTGAAAATGTTCATCAAGGTGACAAAGCTCAGATTTATTTGCTCGAAGGAACTATTAATATTGACGAAAAAGTTATAGCAAACGATAGGACACTTTGGATAGAAAAATTATTAAATAGCGATTGCCCTGCTATTTGTTCTGACTCTCAAATATTTTGTGAGGCAATCGAGAGATTACTTCAAGAGCAAGGCAGGAACGGCGTTAGAGTTGATTCTAAAACTGTTTCAGAGAAGTACGTCAAAGACTTTTTTACCGAGCCTGACAAATACATTCGGTCAAGTAGACCAGAGTACTTGATTTACAGCCCATCTGCTGAAAGCGGTTTAGATGTCTCGACGCTCGATTACTTCAACGAGCATTTCTGCTTCTTTTTTGGGCAGCTAGATGTTGATTCCATGATTCAAATGCTCGGCAGGATTCGGGATGTAAATGTCCCCAAGTATATCTGGTGCAAAAAGTTCATTGCTCCCGAAGACACAAGCCGTCGGCCTTCTAACCTGGAAAGTATTCAAGCCGATAGAGCGCGATCGCTGATGTCTGAGTTAAATTTAATCATTGAGAACACCCCCAACCTCAATAAAGAACAGATTAGCTCTCAAATTCAAATTATTTACCAAAACAATTTAGATCCCTACGCTACCGCAGCCGACAGCATAGCAGCCATACGCAACTATGAGTTTGCTAACTATCGCGAATGCCTGAAGCGGCAGCTAATTGATTCTGGCTATTTCGTCGAGTCGGTCATCCCAGAAAGATTAAATCAGGCTAAAGCGATCGCGCTTCAGGAAAAAGAAGCCAAAACCGAAGTTAAACAGCAAAACGCCAGCGATATCTATCATGCCAGCGACCGCTATATCGGACAGAGCCAAGTCAATCTTAGCTTTGATGCTAGTTGGGAGACTCGCTGCTCGGTAGTTAAGGCAAAATTAGTCTCAGAGCTTCCAGGCATCAATCGAGATCCTGTCTGGAGTCCTGAATTTATTAAATTACTCAAATACGACAAGCCCAACCTAATCAATCAAACGAAACTTTACTACCTGCTAGCAAACCCAGAATTAGCCAAGGAATTGAGTCTGGAGAAATATAACAGGATATTCAATCGAGGTGCGATCGCTGCACCCTGGAAGCTGCGACAAGACTACCTGAAGATTAAAACACTTAGGGATGTTGGTCTATGTGACTTTATTCAAACTGCGATCGATAATCCTGATTTTAGATATACGGCAAATTGTCCTCAAGTCAAAGCAATTATTGACAAATGCCGAAGGAAAAAGAATCGAGACGTACTGGGAACGCCAGGGTCAGACCCAATTAAGTCGATCAATAAACTACTGCGCTCCGTCGGCATTGAAACGACAGCCAAAAAAGTCAAGCGATCGGGTAGAACAATTTCCGTTTACGCGATCGACCAAAAACACCTACTGGATCAGAAGCGATTGGCAATTCTTCGGGCAATTAAGTTGAAGTATGATGAAAAAATCAACATGAATAATGCACCTTTGGAATGGGTGGCACATGACAAAAATTTCCCCCAAAATAGCCCGATACAAAAATCGCCTCTAAAAATCGCTGAAAACACTGATAGACAAAGCTTAGATGCGGTTGCACTTTCTCCCTGTTTTTATATAAATAATACTAGCATCTGCAACCCCTATTTCAACCATCAATCCCTGGCTTATTTACCTACACAAATGAGTAATACAAACCAAATACAAAATGGCGGATTCGATTCGGATCTCGATAGCCCTGAATCAACTAGCGATTTAGCAGGTATGCTCGCCCAGCTAGAGGATGGCGAGCAACTAGCAGAGCTATTGACCGTTCCCGAATTTACTCGAATTAGGCTAAATCGAGCGTGTCGATTACTCCCCCCGTCGCAGCAGCAATTAATCCGAGGCTGGGCGATAGAAAATCAGCGACAGCAATCGACGGCATAACCAGGTTGACTAAAAAATCAATGTAGTTAACAATTTATTAAAAACCATGAATGACTATGAACGATAATCAAGATTTTGGTTTCGACTCTGATGAATATAAAGGTGCATTAGCTAGTGTTCCTTACGCGCAATTTCTCAATGCCAGCAGTCAAGATTATGGCATAGCAATCACGTCAGCCAATGCCGAACTAGCCGAGTTTGAACTGATAGATACTTGGCGACCAATCGAACATCAGTTTAGTGATGGTACAAATGAAACTCTTCTAGTGTCACAGCAGCCAAGACTGCTGGTACTAAATCGTTCACAGCCTTTAATGAGCGACGGAATTACAACCGTCCCTTATTCCAAGGTAAAGAACGCAGCAGGAGGATTCAAAGCTTTTAGCTATGTTGTAGTTTGGTTTCTCAATAACAACAATCAGCCTTTATCCGAGCTACCCTTTCGACTCAAATGCTCTGGGTATGCAGGCTTAACTTTTCTCAAGAATTATAGTTACTACAACAATCCCTTATCTTTTAGTAAAAAGTTTCTTAATGTCTATAAATCTCTGACAGGCGATCGCGCGATCGATAAAAATGAGGTTTTTTATGCTCATGCGGTTTATCAGCCGAACCTAGTCAGACAA
>DATNPK010000055.1 GCA_036703275.1 Coleofasciculaceae cyanobacterium
TAATTTGCTGAGTGTCATTCAAACCTGTCGTTTTCAGCACCGC
The DNA here is from genome assembly GCA_036703275.1 of Coleofasciculaceae cyanobacterium. Taxonomy (NCBI): domain Bacteria; kingdom Bacillati; phylum Cyanobacteriota; class Cyanophyceae; order Coleofasciculales; family Coleofasciculaceae; species Coleofasciculaceae cyanobacterium. The sequence goes on from DATNPK010000055.1 coordinate 44, forward strand.
TGTGTAATGGATTTTTTCACACAAGCTTTACTGGCAACCATCGGTGTTATTGAGCGCCCTTCTTTAATCCCTCAATTTAATACCTGAATTCTTACAGACAATCAATATTACGTATTGCTACCTGAAAACTATTTTGCCAATAATAAAGTAAACCCTGCAAGATATGTTGATACTGGTATTTGGATTGATGTTTTAGAACCTTATGATCCTTATTATCCAATAATTAGATAATTAAATTCTGTATGCTTCCTATGACAAAAATATAATATTAAAAACCTTATAAATTTTACTGTGTATACTTTATAAGGTTTTACATTATTTTAGAACAATCAAGATTATGGGATTCTTAAAAGCCTGATATAGCGTTGTTTGATTTGACAGGTAGTCTAGGAAGTTTAAAATCGTGTAAGCTTCCTACAACATCTAATATTAAAGTGAATATTGAAATTAGACTGTCAAAAAGTGTCACACTTAGTCGTGATTAAGTTGGTCGGCTAGGTCTTCTAGTTCTTCCAATTCATTAGCGTATATATCAGCAACCGTATCAGATTTTAATTTGTTAAAAACTTTGATTGCTTCGATGGATATTTTAGAATTATCACTTTTGATATGTTCAATTATTCGTTCATATACCATTTGTGCATCACGATTATATTTGTCATTATCTTTGACAGCTTGAAATCGAATATCGATTAAACAACTTTCTTTATATTCTTTAACAAGAGCCTTGTAATCATCGGTTCTTTTTAATCTGTAGATAGTAGACTCACTCAGTTTTAATTTAGTAGCTATTTGTTCAACTGTTTTACCCTGTAGTGATAATTCAAATACTAGAGGTATGTTTGGTACGTTCATTTTAGAAGTTTTTAAATTTATATAGCTGAAGGATGAAGGGGCTAAATACCCTATTGAGTTTAGAAGGCTAATGACAACAGCGCATTTTTTAGAACTTGATTTGAATGAATTGGGTATCAATGGATAATCATAATTATAAGTCTTGACAACCAGATGAATGATAGTAAGACTGGTATGGATTACCGCTAATAATACTAAAGCTACTAGAAACGCGATCGGGTATAACGCTTTTATAGGTGTGACTTAAAATTTGACTTTTATTTCTAGTTAAAATTCATCACAAATCAAGGTTTAAGCAACATTCATTATTAATACTTCTTTTTAAACTGTAGGGGGCTATGGATATTTATTTTTAGATGGATGTTTGCCTGCATAAGTAGACAACTACCTTTTTTTCATGACTGCAAAGGTACGTAGAAAACTCGGTCTGCAGTCGTTATTTCATATTCCCAAGCTCCCTTGTACTTCTTTCCTCTTAAGGGAAATATTCTTCCTCTAATTCTTAGCATGGGATTTTGGGATAGATGTTGGTAGCAACGAATAGCATTCTCAGGGCAGCTTAATACTAACTCTCGCCAGTTCTTGACTACTCTCGAATTAATACCAACAACAGCCCAAACAGCATCATAGGGTTTTTCAGCACTCTCTAGTATTGTTTCAGGAGGTTCTAAAAATAGATTTTTATCTGACATCAATTACTATTTGCCAAATGCCTCGCCTAGTTCTTCGCTGGTTAGGGCGATCGCACTTTCACGCCATTCATGAATAACATCTCGCACGTAGCTCCAATCATTAGTTGATTTGGTTAACTCTAATGCGGAGTAAACTTCATTTACTAACTCAGAGCGTTCTTCACTGTCAAACTCTTCTACCCACTTAAAGCCATTACTGGTTTCAATTGTTTGTTCCAAATCTACTCTACGAATAACACTCATGAGTGGGAGCAGGTCAAATTTGATAGAACAAATAAACTAATAAATTAAATAGAGGTTAACAAACAAGATAAAAGTTAAAATAGGGTGAGATCGCGAGAGAAAAAAATGACACCACCTGAAGAAAAAGAATTAAAAGAACACATAAATGCGAGCGCCAAAATACTATACAGACAGAGTAAACCAGAACAAGTAGAAACCTTGGCTAGAATAGAGGAAACAGTTAGAGAACAAACACTTAAACACATTAGCCCCCAAATCGGTGTTTTTTTATCCAACAAAGAACAGGAACAGATGTAGGGCGCAAAAGAACTGTAAAAAGTATCATTGGAAAACTGCCACTGAGCGAAAAACAAGCACAGAAACTACAAGTAAAGTCTTATCAAAGAGTTAGCCCTTATCTGACAGAATGTTGCCTCAGAGCTAGTGCTAATGTATCCTATAACAGCGCAGCCCAAGATGTGGCAAGTTACACAGCAATAACAGTTTCGGCTAGAACTCAACAAAGATTAGTTCATCGATATCAGTTTCCTGAAGCAGATTGTGAGTCATTAGTAGCAGAAATTAGTGTTGATGGAGGTAAAGTACGTCTGAGAACTGAAACTAAGGGTGAATCCTGTATTGGGAGAGACTACAAAGCAGTCTGTGTTCATTCACAATCAAGAATGGCATGGTTTCAAAAGAACGAAGAATTAGTCCAATGGGTCAATCAACAACCCTTTGATTTCGTACTGAATTGTGTAGGAGATGGTCATCCAGGAGTTGGGAATCTAATGAACCAGTTCAACCCCGAAGGTGAAAGTAGACAAATTCTCGACTGGTTTCATTTAGTAGAAAATCTCTATAAGGTTGGTGGTTCATTAAAGCGTCTAGCTGAAGCTAAACAACTACTATGGCAGGGAAAAGTAGATGCAACTTTAGATTTGTTTTCGCCTCTAAAAAAGACACAAGCACAGAATTTTTGTACTTATTTAGGCAATCATCGCCATCGAATAGTCAATTACGATTATTACCCAGCAGAGAACATTTGTGCCATTGCTTCGGGAGCAGTTGAGGGGAGCGTCAAACAGATAGACAGAAGGCTGAAAATTTCAGGGGCGCAGTGGAAACCGAAAAATGTGCCACAGGTTTTAAAACATCGCTGTGCCTATCTCAACAATACTCTTTCATTGAAGTGATATCTTTGTTTTTACATAATTGACTTGCTCCCCATAGAAATGATAAAGACCACGATAGATCATCTCTAAAGAAATCCGGTCAAAAGCAAGAGAAACCTCATCAGCGATAGCATCACCGAGATCGACTAACACAGCATAAAATAGCTAAGTTCCCCAGAGTTGTAATTTAATTCCATTGAGTGAACCCGTCCAGATATAACTCAAGCCTAACAATCGTTTAACAGTATTAAATGCCTCTTCGATTCGCCATCTCCGACCATACAAATCGGCAACTATATAGGGCGGTAAAATCAATGGGTCAAGCACGCTGGTCAGATAAGAGTACCAAGCTTTACCCATTCTGATTTCCACTAATCTCATTGTGATACAGGGAATTGTCTTAGTGCCAGCACCCATTGTTACTATTCGGTCGCGGATGCTGTAACTATTGGTAAATACTCGCCCGACGGTAAATGACGCTTTGTTGTTTAGTCGGGTAATCAAATGAACATTCCTTTCGATTAGTTGTTGCCAAAACAGATAATGACAGAAACCTCTATCTAACAATATTAATGTCTGGGGCTTTACTAAATTCAGGATGTCTGACTCGAATTTCATGTCACTAGCTTTAGCATTCTCCTGAAACCAAATTTCTACTGGTAGTCGAGTTACTAGATCGATAACTATATGCGAAGCGGTATGCTAAAGCACTAGCCCTAAAGGATTAGCGCCTGGAGGCGCGTCCTTCGCGTCGTCCTTTAGGACTGCGATCTTTCCCGCTAATTGGTTTTTCGGTACTGTTGCTAGACTCTCCAATTTCTTGAAGATTGCTTCCAATGTTGAGCCATCACCAGCCCAAATTCTCTCAAATTTAGTGCGGGTAAATTGAATGCTTGACGGTAGTGGTCTTTGCTTCCGGCTATGCCATTTTCGCTCGAATTCTGGTAGTAATTCTTTGAATACTCGCTCAAATATTTGGGCAGGAAACGTCAGAAATCTTTGTGATAGTGCCTGTTGACTAACTTGTTTGGGTTGGCACCACAGGAATCCTTCCCTAGCTAGTATTGTGCTTAGTTCTCTGACTCCCGCAACGTCTCGCCAGATTAGTGTCAGCACTGCGGCCACCATTAGTGGCAGATTCAGGATTCTGTCCCTCATTCCAAGTTGGCGATAGTATTTCTCTTCAGTTATGAGTGCTGGTGTGACTAGTGCGGATAGTTGTCCTGCTATTGCCTTATCTTCCATCATTGGGCGTTGTTGTCGCTTGGCATGGTCGCGATTTGTTTTCCGCTTTCTGGGCATGGGTCAAACTTGGTTCTAACTCTGTGCTAATCCGAGTTTGACATCTTTTCTTTCTCCCCTTGACAAACCTCTGATTTTCTTAACTTGTCACGAATCGGGGAACCCGACCGTGGGCGGTGCGTGATGCGAAGCGAATCCTTTAGGGCTTTTCAAGGGAGAGTACCGTTCACTTGAAACTCAATTACTAGATTATATAGGAGTTCCAAAGGTAGTAGTCCAGTAACTATCGTAGTTAAGCGAACCGCTATCATTAACTAAATATTCGTAACCGACACCAATTTCAGTCAAGTTAGAGTTAAGAATATTAGCACGATGCCCCGCACTACTCATCCAGGCTCTTACGACTGCTTCTGGAGTTTGATATCCTGCGGCAATGTTTTCGGCAGCAGTTGTGTATTGATAGCCTGTATCCTGAATGCGGTCGAAAGGTGAAGAACCATCTATTCCAGAATGACTAAAGAAGTCATCATTAGCCATACTTGCGCTGTGTATTTGGGCAGCCTGGGATAATTGACTATCTATTTCCAAAGGATTTAAATCAGCTCGTGTTCTTTCAAGATTGATTAACTCGGCAACTTCCTCGATCAAATTAGAATTCATTGTTTCTCCACTGGTATCGAATACGGGATTGCTAATGGGTGACCCCATTAAGCTAGTGAATTTGGGGACAATTGCATTTTTACCCGGATCGTCAATAACAAAGATGGCTTTGGCGGTTTCTCCTGGGTCTAGAGTCTCCCATTTGCCTTTTCCGTCAATTGTATAGTTGCCCTTGCCTTTATTGACTAAATCTACGCCATAGACTTCTCTGATACTGTAGTCGGCCAGGTTAAAGTCTAACTTCCAGTCTTTAGCAACTGCGCTTGAGGTTAAATCTACTTCGAGCTTGTATCCTCCTTTCCAGTCTTGTGATACGTAGGAATTTGCGGAAAGGGTTGAGTTAGAGATTTTGGTGATAGCCATGTCTAAAGAGTGAGGTAATTGTTTTCTTAATTACCTTTATAAAAGCTTTATCTTGGCTTCACCGTGACTTCATAAGCCTTGGAACGGACTTTAGGATCACACGGGTTAAGTGAGCTAAAAAAGGACTCGTGCTTTAGTGAAACCTCAGGCACTCGTCTTAAAGGACGACGCGAAGGACGCGCCTCCAGCCGCTAATCATGCACGGGCTAGTCCTTGATTGGCATATGAAGCCCGTGAGGACGAGAGTGCCGAGGTTTCCTTATCCGAACGTGTATCCTTTGGTGCGGTTGATATGAGAATCAATGATGCTGATAATGGAGGTTCTCTAAAAGTGTGCTTTGGTAAATAGGTTGTCGCTTGGAGCAGACTGACAAAAGCCTTTAGTGAATTGCGTAAGGTTATTTGCCGCCGCTGAACACGATCGTTAACAATTGCTTATAAAAGCGGGTTCTGTTGCAAAAAATTCAAATGGACAGAAAAAATCTGTGAATAGCTAATTTTTCAAACAGCAATCCCAAAGAGAGAATGAATAAAATCCCTTTGGACTAAAATATCACCTTTATCTATATTTTCAATCTGACCTAAA
>DATNPK010000056.1 GCA_036703275.1 Coleofasciculaceae cyanobacterium
ACGTTGGACACTTGTAAGCCGTAAATTCTCCCTTTATCTTGACCCACAAACAAGTCAGCTTCTACGAAATTGGCGTAACCCTTGGACTGGTGAAACAATAAATGTTATCCATCGCTCTTATGACTATCAGGAATTTCAAATTCCACAGCAAATTAGCGCTTTTATCGCTCCGGAAATTTCCTTTGTTTCACTCGATATCAACACTAAACTTCCTAATCCATACGCTAAAAACCCGAAATTTACTGACTATTCCCCAGAAGAATACCTGCGGGCATCAGACTCCTACAAATTTATTTTTCCGACTAGGATGCTTGAACAAGAAGTAGTCAATCAAAATGATAATCGTACTGTAGCACTTTCCTACTATCGAATGGGACCTTGGGAACCTTGGATGAAAATGAAGGGTAAACCGGGTTTTTTAGTATTGAACTACACAGGTGCTAAAACTGATAGGTTTGAAGATTTACACCCAGCAATCAAAGAACAGATTGAACATCGCTTGCCTTTATATCGTGATGCGCCTGCATGTAGATTAAAGCGTTCAATTGCCACTAGCTGGAGTCGATTTGAAGAAGAATTTGATGCCTATCTCCGGGGCGAAGAATTTCCACTGCTAGCACCGATAAAAGAGGAACAATGTTTAGACTAGAAGAGGCGATCTCCCAAGAGCAGAAATAATTTAAAAATCAATCTTTGTGACTACTACCAGCATTACTGTGATATATGGGCTAAAATTAGCGACGCTGTTACCAGTGGCTTTTCTTGCCTGAAACGCCTACCCCCATACAGTTTTTAAGATGGCATCAACCGCGATCGCATTTTTTTGTGGCTACTCAAGTCAGACAGCGCACGCCTTTACTATTGCGCCAAAAGTTTGGCATGAATTTTTTATCAGAGTCGAGTATCGAAAGGCTTATACAACAAACACATCAGGCTGAAGCGATAGAAAACAGCGATTTAATTCTTTTATGGTTGCAACCTTGAGAAGCTATAGAAGCCAAACCGATACTTTATCGTTACGAATTTGTTAGTAAAGAGACTAAAATTCGACTTCAACCAGACGATCCGACTTCAACCAGACGATCCGCAGCTTCCTAACTGGGAAACAGACAATATTACTGGTGCTTATAAAATCGTTGTCGAGGGGAATAGCTATCCCTTTCAAAGGTATGTTTTTAAGATTTATCCAGGGGCAGGAGAAAAATCGGCAATAAAGCTGCCAGTTGGAAAAGGCATTCTTTTAATCACAGATGCCAAAATCACTAAAAAGCCTCGTCGGAAACAACTTAATAATCGGGGCGATTTAGTGGTGACAGAGAAAGATTCAACACAACTGCGTTGTAGATTTTCTGCCACCATCTCGGTATCTGATGCCATTTCACTCAAAAATGGTAAGCTACTTGGAGGTAAATTAGCTTCGGCTTGTCCACCAACACTCACTAAAAATAAAGTAGCCACAGCAATAGCCAAGCATAAACGCTCTGCTGGCTCAGGGTCAGTCATTTTAGGATGATGCCAACCTAAACCACCTCGTTTAAGATCTTTAAAGAGACACTCAATCCAACTACGCATACCATACCAGCAAATTTGAGTTTGCCCTGGGTTGAGGTCAGTAAATATTAGCCAAGGGTCACAGTAGCCAGATTCCCATTGAGCTAAAAGAGTGCAAAATAGATTATTGGTTTTAAAACAAGTAACTTTTGCGCTCCAAGATTGTCCCACTTGAGTAACTAATTTTGACAAAGGTGTGAATGGTTCGTGATCACAAGAGCGATAATATCCTTGATGTATTAATACGCATAAATGGATGCCAACCCAAAAAGGCGCTCGCTTCATACAACCAAGGAGCGTACAAACCTCTATCTGTGGTTACAATTACCCACCAGCCATCTGGAACACCATCCTTGATATTTTCCAGTAGTTTGAGCCAGTAAGGTTGCCAATTACCTTTTTCTTGTGCTGATACTATTTTCCAGGCGACAGGAATTCCACAACCTCGATAGACTACACTAATTAATAGCAAAGTGAAACGTTGACCCAAAGTCGAAGCATCCGCAGCCAAGACCAGACTTTTTTCTTCTGATGACCACCAATTTAAGATTCAACTTAACAATTGTACAAAACTTTGCTCTATGTCTATTTGTCCACGTTTTCTTCCTTGTTTTTCTCGGCTGCCAAAATACCATTGTCTTAATCTTTCTCTTACCGTATTTTCTGGTTGCTCGAGAATCTCTGCCAAAAAAACTGTTACCGTCGATCAACCACAGGAATAAGTCATCGCGATGGCAAAACTCCACATCGATAGTACTACTGCTTGTGGCTTACTCAAATGGGGCCTTTATTTAATATACTACTCGTAACCATTCTTGATAGGCTTGCGGTTGATTTTGCTTCACTGCACTCGCTCTTTTTGAAATTGCACATATAGTAATTTTACTGCTCACGACTTCTAAATCTTAAAAACATACCCTTAAAAGATCGGCTATTTTCGGACAATTACAACAGGCACTCAATACAATCTGGGACGTTCAACCCAACTCAGGCATAAATATTAAGAACTTCTTGCAAAAACGGTTATTATCTTTCGCGATTGTTTTAGTTATTGGCTTTTTGTTACTAGTTTCTCTGATTTATCAGTACTGTACTTGCTGCGATCGCTAATTTCTTCGGACACCTATTTCCACAATGGATTCAACTGGGGCAGAGTCTTAATTTGATCTTTTCTATTGGGGGAACAACGCTGTTATTTGCTTACTTTATAAGCTGCTGCCCGATATTAATATTGCCTGGAGCAATATTTGGATTGGAGCCACTACCTCTGCTTTATTATTTATGATTAGCAAATTTTTAATTGGATTGTACCTCGGTAATAGCAGCATTGGCTCTAGTTATGGCGCAGCCAGCTCTTTAGTTATCGTCTTGATTTGGGTCTTTTTTTCGGCTCAAATATCTTCTACTCGGTGCCGAGTTTACGCAAGTTTAGACCAAACGATGCGGCTTTGTAATTGAGCGGTCAAATTGACTTTATTTAGCTGCGTCTGGAATTGCTGATTGGTATACGCGGTCAACAATAAGTACAGGTCTAGTTTTGTATTCTGCTTCTAGTTGTCTTACAAAGCCTTCATCCCAATTAAAATCGTATTCTCGTTCAAGATCGGCAGCCACAAAAGGACGAAGTACGCCAATTACAGCTACAGTCTGGTCTTCTTGAACAGATGTATTGGCTGTGTTACCATTTCTAACTAGTACCAGCAAGTCTTTGCCACCAAACAACTCATCTTCATCAAGGGTAAAAGTATTGGAGTTGTAAAGATTTTCTACTTCGCCTGTTACAGCTAAACCTTGTCCGTAATACTGCTGAGGATTTTCGGCAATTTCTCCAGGTTGAGGTGCAGGTGCGATCGATTGGGCAATAATTGCTGGTCGATTCTCATAATCTACATATAAATCTGGATCTAAGTCCAAATCGTATTCTCGGTTGAGATCGGCTACTACCAAGTTGCGAACTTCACCCGTTACTTGTACTTCTGTATCATTTTCAGGGAAAGTAAAAAGCTCTCCTGAAGAATTAACAACTAAAATTGGTTCACTACCAAAAAATTCTTCGTCATTAACAGTGAAAGCATTAGTACCTATTTCTTGGAGAGGTTCGCTTCTAATAGTTACGGTTTTACCAATGAGAGCTTGAGTATTTTCGCTAACATCCTCTGTCGTAACATTATTATCTTGCTGTTGAGCCACTGGTGGCTGAGTCGTCGGTCTATTATTTGCTTCGAGTCTATTGTTGCAAGCAGGGAGAACTACTGCCATCAGCGCGAGGGCGAATACTCCTCCTTGAGGACTCCACAATCTTTTAATTAACTTATTTGATTTTTGTAGCATTTAGAAATCTCCTTATATTTTTTAATGCGCGTGTAATTTCTACTTATTAGGAAAATTGCTTGAGAATTTTTTGTCTTGATAATTAATTGCTGCGATTCGCCACATTAGATTTTTGGATCTCTATAGGCGGTTGGTTCTTGACGATTCTTTTTAGCTAACCCAGCTAGACCTAATAAACCAAATAATCCTAACCAACCCCAATCAAAATCGTTATCTTCATCTTCATAAACTACTGTGGGTTCATTTGGTTGAGTACCTTGAGCAGAAACAGGCAAAGCTAATGGTGTTATTGTCATACCTAATAAAAAAAGGCTGACCCCAAGAGTCTTGAATAAATTAAAACGTTTCATAATAAATTCAATTTCCACTTATAAAATTTCTACACCCTAATGTTCGGCTAGAAAAGTGGAAAACTCGGGGAAAATATGCCAGCGTGATGGAATTTATTACCTAAGACATAGTTGCACTAGATTTATTAGATTTAGAGAAAAACCGCACAGCGAGCGCTGCAAACCATAGGAGCGATGATTTGGACACGGGCATTAAATCAAGAAATGGCTGTAATTCTATCAGCGTAAAGATTTAGCTGTGAAAGTGATATAAAAGAGTTATCGCTCCCAGTATTTTTAAAACCTGAGACTGGTATATTAAAAACATTCAACACTCAAAAAACATTAATCAATGAATGATTTAAAATCACTTAATTATTATTATCGAGCCAAAAGAAAATGCGCCAACTACTGATTCAAGTACCGCAGGGTAAAGGAAAAGAAGTTCTCAAAATTGCTCAAAAACACGACGGGGCAAACTTGGCACAATTTGAGGCAACAGGAAGCGATGGCGCGAT
>DATNPK010000057.1 GCA_036703275.1 Coleofasciculaceae cyanobacterium
TAGTATTAGCGATGCTGCTTGGGGCGAAATGTTTCGTCAGCTTGAATATAAATGTGAATGGTACGGACGCACATTGGTTAAAATTGACCGATTTTTCCCCAGTAGTAAGCGATGCAGCCATTGCGGTTTCGTAATGGATAAGTTGCCTTTGAATGTTCGCAGTTGGGATTGTCCTAGCTGCCAAACCAAAGGCATCGGGCGCGACATTAATGCTGGAAAAAATATACTCGCCGCAGGGCTTGCGGTGATTGTCTGTGGAGCGGACATAAGACCTGATAACCATAGCGTTAAAGCGCGACAACGCGGTCTTGGGGGTTTCCCCGCAGAGGCGAAGCCTCAGATCGTCGTCTTCGACGACTGGCGACGCAGTAGCGTCGCGCAGCGATTGTCGCAAGAAGGGCAGTTGCGAAAAACCCGTAAAGGAAGAAAACAGAAACTTAAGTCGTGAGTCTTAGGAATCCCCCGCTATAATCAAAGATTTAGCGGTTGGGAGGATGTCAATTACCTATCCTGATAGTATGCCAAGTTTTAATATTCCTCGGACACAGCGAGGTAAACCTTATTTGAAACCATTTGACGGTCAGGTTTTTACTCTAGATGAGATCGCTGAAGTTGTTCAAACTTATGGATTACCAGAAGATAGAGGGAAAGTTGAATGGTTTTCTTTTTACTTCGGCGTTTACTTCATCCAACACCTATGACCGATAACTAAATTCCGTGACTCTTGCCAATTACCCAGTGGCGACGAAAAAATCGAGATAGGCTAGATTCTTCGAGAGAAAGATAAATTGGTCTACCATGAGGACAGGTACGGGGGTTGCGCGTAGTTTGCCATAAATTCAACAAATTCTGCATTTCTTCTAAACTTAAATTTGTACCGTTGCGAATCGCACTACGACAAGCTGTTGCTACCTGAGCCGATCGCAAATCTCCGCCCCAACTCAATTCAATTAAAGCATCAGCACAATCATCTCGCTCTACCAGTATTTTCGGGGCATTACGTATCGCCCAAATGTTTTCCCCAAATAGTTCAATATCGATCTTTAATTTTTGTAGCTGCTCTAGCTGTCGTGGCTTGAGATATTCTAAAGTAATTGATGTTTTTAGAGGGACTAATTCCCAACAGTCCTGGAGCTGTTCGTATAATACTCGTTCGTGAGCGATATGCTGTTCCACTAACCATATTCCCGAAGCGTGTTCGGCAACAATATAAGTTTTGTTTGCTTGAGCTACTGCTCTAAGTTTTAATGAGTTAATCGAAATGTTTTGCTTCGTTGTTGTGTCAAGCTGTTTGCTAAGCTCGCGGTCGATATGATATTTTTTAGACGCAGCTTCAGCTACGCGCAGCATCTTACCGATTCGGCGATCGCCTACCGCAGCAGGAAGATTAGCTGTATTCAGTTTTAAAGCATGGGAAATTGCCTGAGTGACTTCTGCTTGCCAATAGGAAAGAGAATGAAGATATATTTCCGACTTAGCGGGATGACGATTCCAATCAACCTGACTCGGACACAGATGAAGATGGAGCAAACAGACTGGAAAGCGATCGCGGGGTAGAGTTTTCGCCATGCTGTTTAAAATAGTCTGCTCTAGTTCAGGCGATCGCACAAAGCGATGATTAACCGACACCCCAACCCAATCTGCTCGATGACGATGACAGCGATCTGGTAGACCGATAACTAGTTCAATTTGAGAGCGATCGATTACTGAAGATTGACGCTTACCGATTGACGAATGAGGATTAATTGCAAACTGTAGTAAGGCTTCAGTTTGCTGGGCGAAGCTGGGTGTTGTTACTTCTACCTGATGATAAGCTAAATCGCTGCTGCTAACTCTTTTAAGAAACTGTGGTAGAACATCTCTAGCCGTCGCACCAGGGCTAATCTTGAACCAAAGACTATTTTTCTGTTTAATTTGCCAGGTGATTTGAGGATGACATAGGGCAATTTGCTGAATTAGTTTTTGAATTGCTTTTAGCTGTTGTGCAGCAGGAGGTAAGCCTCGACGACGAACGGGAATTCTGGCAAATAGGTTAGAAACAGTGACAATTGTGCCAGTGGCGATCGCCACTATTGATTCTTGACTGAGTTTAGCCTCTTGATAGGTCACTTTCCAGCCCACAGGCTCTGTTTGGTGTTTAGCACGGCTACAAATAGTGAGATCTGCTACTTGGGCGATGCTGTGAAGAGCCTCTCCACGAAAGCCCAAGCTAGTAATCTGCCATAAATCTTTTTGAGTGCGAATTTTGCTGGTACTATGGGGTTGGGTACACAGCCGTAAATCTTCCAATAGCATACCCTTGCCATTGTCTGTCACCTGAACCCAGCCTAAATTAAGATCTAAAGCAATAGTAATGCGACTCGCCCCCGCATCAAGAGAATTCTCGACTAGCTCTCTAATTACTGCTGCTAAAGAATCGATCACCTCGCCCGCTGCAATAAGATCGATTACTTCATTTGGTAGAGTCTGTATCTCTGATACCATACAATCCTTGTTTGAGAAATGCTACTTCTCAACTCATCTAATTCAACTGATACCTTTAGGTTATTTATCCTATCGTTTTCAGGCATCAGTTTGATAATTTCTTTAATGACTGTTAATGGTGTTATTCACAGTGTGAGTTGAAGTTGAATCTTTTAAAAAGTTTTGCGAAATAGACCAAGCAGTATTAATTAGCTGCATGGCTCGTTCTGAGCCATCTAAATCTGGATGATATTTAAAGCCCATTTTACGGTAGGAAGATCTGCCAAAAGCAATAAACGCTACGGCATACCAAATTAAATCTAAACCATCTACTATATAATTTTGATAAGTTTTATATTCTTCTAAATATCTAGATACTAGCTGTTGGTAAATCTTTTCCGCATCAGGTAAAGCATCTTTGATTTTTTCGATGCTAAGTGAATATTTAGAATAATCTTGATAGTTAGTTTTGGGTGGTTCTGGCTGGGACTGTGACTGGTTAAAAATTGGCGAATTAAGTAAGGCTTGTTTATTATCTTCAATTGATGCAGTGGAAACAGAAGAATACAAAGTATTGAGTAAATCTTGGTTATCTTGACATTCAGTATGTAATTCCAGAAATTCTTTAGATAGATGAGCAATACGCTTTAATTTAGCTAATTTTTGGTTTAATTCTTCGGCTTGGGTATATAAGCGTAAAGCTTCTTCGTCTAATTGGTTGCGACGCTGCTGCTGTAGCTGTAGCTCTGTTTCTAAATCTAAGATGCGTTGGCTAGTTTTTGCCTGTTCTTGCTGATTAGCTTGCTCTTGCAGCTCAATTTGCTTTAGTAGAGACTGTATTTGAAGCATAGTCTCGATAATTTCCATATTTTGTTAAAGAATAAATATATATATAAGTATATTTATTCGATGCTGAATGTTGGTTAAAAATCGAACGGCTCTCAACCTTTTATTAATTACTTGCTTAATTTATTGTCAGAAAGTATTGATTTACTGCTATATTTTTGGTTTGAGTTGATATTATTGAGCGGGGGAGAAGAAATAGCTGCCTTCTTCCCACTCTAATCTCTAATAATTAGTAATCGATCAATGTATATGAATTACTTTAAGGCAATAACTCGATTAGGGGATACGTCTTCGGCATCAATAATTGCTTGTCTTGCCCAGCGATCGGCAGCTAAAATATCTTCTAAACTGGGTTGAGATGTATTTTGACTAGTAAAGCGATCGCAGACAATCTCAATGAGACGGGGAATATCTAAAAAGCCGATCTTTTCAGTTAAAAATAAGGCTACAGCCTGCTCGTTAGCAGCGTTTAGTACTGCTGGCATCAATCCTCCTTCTTTACCCGCAGCATAAGCTAACTGCATACAGGGATATTTTTGATGGTCTGGTTCGCGGAAAGTCAGATCTCCTGCTTTAACTAGGTCTAACTGCTCCCAATCAGTGTAAATTCGCTCCGGCCAAGACAAAGCATAAAGCAGTGGTAATCGCATATCAGGCCAGCCTAACTGAGCTAACACCGAGGTATCTTGCACTTCTATCAATGAATGAATAATGCTTTGAGGATGAATTACAATATCAATATTTTCGTAGTCAAGATTGAATAAATAATGAGCCTCAATTACTTCTAACCCCTTATTCATTAAGGTTGCCGAATCGATAGTAATTTTTTGTCCCATTGACCAGTTAGGATGTTTAAGGGCATCTTTTACGGTCACCGAGCTTAATTTCTCGACAGGCAAGTCGCGGAACGAACCGCCCGAAGCCGTTAAAATAATGCGTCGTAAGCCATCGGCGGGGACACCCTGAAGACACTGAAAAATTGCTGAATGTTCGGAATCGGCGGGGAGAAGTTTAACTCGATGTTTCTTGACTAAAGGCAATACTACAGGCGCACCTGCAATCAGGGTTTCTTTGTTAGCCAAGGCAATATCTTTTCCAGCTTCAATAGCAGCAATGGTAGGGAGCAAGCCAGCACAACCGACAATTCCTGTAACGACGCTCTGCGCATCACCATAACGAGCCACTTCACAAATACCTGCCTGACCAACTAATATTTGGGGCTGAGCGGAACAATCAGCGATCGCCTCATTTAATTCAGCTAATTTAGCTTCATTTCCCAAGGCAACTATTTCGGGTTTGAAGGTACGTATTTGTTCGGCGAGGAGGGCAACATTGCTTCCTGCTGCTAAACCCACTACTCGAAACCGATCTCGATGATGAGTAACAATATCCAGGGTTTGCGTCCCAATAGAACCAGTCGAACCTAAAATAGTAATTGCTTTCATGATGTCTTTTAATATAGCGATCGATATCTGCTCTTACTATAAATTCTCAGGTGAAATATTGTTAAGGTTTTTTTTGTTTTTGAACTGTTTTGACTCAAAACTAAGAATTAGCAAGATCGAGTTGTCTTGGAATCAAAAAACCACGGTAATCTCTTGAGACTCAATCGACCATTAGGAGGATCGCGCAACTATAACGATCGCTATAGAATTAGAAAACAATATTTGTCTAACTATAATTATGGATCGGATACAACAGCTGAGAACTCTCCAGAAAATTCGCAGGATTGCTAATCTTTTAGACACAGCGATCGGCATACCTGGAACTAAATTTCGCATCGGGCTAGATCCCATTTTGGGTTTAATACCTGGAGGAGGAGATTTAATTACCGCTGGAATTTCTGCTTATATGGTTTTCCTGGCAACTCGTTTTGGATTAGAAAAGCCAGAAATAGCTAAGATGGTCAAAAATATTATGCTGGAAACCACAATTGGTTTTATTCCCATAGCTGGAGATCTTTTTGATGCTTACTTCAAGGCTAATATTCGCAATCTAGAGATTTTAGAACGGCATCTTGCCAAAACAGAAAATCAAGATTTAACTAGCGAAAATCCCGATCCAGTTACGGTTACTACCACGATCAGTCATTAGGAGGATGTAGTTAATTAAAAGTTATGTCACGTTTGAAGATAAAAGTCAGAAATTACTAATCATCTAGAAATTAATCCTAATGCTTCAAGGAATAGAACTAATCGACTGTGCCAAGGCCAATGCTAAACAAGGAGTGGCGATCGCCGCCAAACAATCTGGATACGGTCAAAATATCGGTTTGTTTGTCGAAAATCTGCACAAAGCTTGTCAGCAAATTGGCGTTAATATTGATGAACTTGAGGATTTAATTACCGATCAACAGATCGCTAAAGAGGAGAGAAAGGTAATGGACGTAGCTCCAGAGAGCGTTTCAGACCTATAAAGGGCTTCGCCCTAGCTAATAAGCTATTAGCTTAAATCAAATACTGTTATGTAACTGTAAGGCGAATTATCAGTCACAAATGATAAATTACACATAGTCAGCATAGCGATCGCTTTGGCTATTATTTTCATTGGCCTCAGCAGGCAGATAGTCGTTATACTTGTCCTGATTGTAATGATAAATAGTACGAATCGGATAAGGGATGCTAATGCTGGCCGCATCTAATGCTGACTTGATTGCCATAATCGCCTCAGTCTGCACCTGTCTTACCTGTTGTTGCCTGGGTTTTGTCCAGTAGCGTACAATTAGGTCGATCGAACTATCACCAAATCCAACTAAATCAATTTCGGGAATCGGTTTATTTAGAACTCCCTCTACTCGTTCGATTGTTCTTTGTAAAATCTGTTTAGCTTCGGTTAAAGAAGTATTGTAATCAACTCCAACTGCTAAATCGCTGCGACGCTTACTATATGCAGTACGTACACGAACAGCACTGGTGAACAACTCGGAATTTGGCATTAAGATCCTTTCTCCTGTGTAAGTGCGAATCATCGTAGTCCGAATATCAATCTGTTCTACTGTACCTTCGTAATCGCCAACCACAATCTGATCGTCAATGCGAAATGGTCTTTGAATTAAAATTAGAATTCCTGAAAGAAAATTCTTGAAGATGTCTTGAAAAGCAAAACCAATGGCTACCGAACCTAACCCGAGGGTGGCAATAATATCTCCTAAACGTAAGCCAGGGAAGGCAACCACGCAGGCAAGCACCACTCCAACTATCCAAGTGGTTATGTTGGCAGCTTTATGTAGTAGTGACTGTAAAGATTTACTTTTTAAAGTTTTTTGACCTACTTGATCGGCAACATTTTTGGCAAACTTGGCTGCATAACGAGTCAGCATAACAATTATCAAAGCGGTAATGATGGCGGGAAAAACTTTGACCGCACTGCCCAACAAATCGCGCAAACTGTTAAAGATAGTGTCTAATATTTGACTCATATATTCAGATATTCAGAGGTTAATTTCACTTTTGACTTAAGTTAAGATTGAGCTTCAAAAATCAACAAAAGTACTATTTTAGTTTGAGCGCAATGATTTAAATAATTAAGTGTTTTTGACACATTACACATTACACTAAAATTCACAAAACAAGGCTATCAGAAAGAGCTGAATAAAATATCTTTCAGAGGAAAGAAACTAGAGAAAAAAGTTAAAATATTTTATCTATCCCAGGATAGAGATTTATCCAAATCATCCAGCTTCATTTAAATAGACTAATGCAGAGTACCTTGATGTAATAGCGATCGCCACTAAATTATTCAGGCTTCAAAAACAATTGTTACTTCGTTACATAGAAGAATAATTATCAATACTTTGTCCAAATCGAAATAAGTATCGAAGATTTGACTACTAGGTTGCTGAAACATTTTAAAATCAGCAGAAATTCAGTCTATTTTCATAATTGTGTTTTAACTTGCTGAGAAGACGTTGAAAAATCTCTAAACTCATTAACAAATTATCTTGTAAATACCATGAATATATATGCATGGACTTTAATTGCACAAAAGTATTTAGCTTTTACCTATTTAGGAAGTGAGGATTTAGTTTCTCTGATCCATCCTGCACTAGTGATAATATTCGTCTTTCCTATGGTAGGTATTGTGACCAATTTCGCCTGGCAAACTCGCCAGCGTCGTTTGGAAAGCAAAAAAGGGAAAAGTAAGATTCCTGCGGTAGTAGGGCGAGAACACGTCAAGGTGGGACGTTGGTTGGCTGTGAGTGTTGTGGTTGTATCCCTAATTGCCCTAGCCTACTCTATTGTCTATAAAAGCTTTATTAAAGGCAAACTTTGGTCAAACAATAATCCTCAGGCTATCTTAATTATCTTGATGTTTGTCGCGACGATCGCTTCTCTAGTTTTATTGCTGCGTGCCAAACCCAAATTGTGGCGGGGTATTTTTGCCACTCTGACGGGAATGGGTTTAATTATTATTGGTCAACAGGATGGAGTGTGGCGATTAGCAGATGAATGGTATTGGTCACATTACTACTATGGAATAGCGGTATCTCTGTTGATGATTTTCTCCCTCGCTATCTTAGATGATATATATCGTAGTCTTACTATACGCAATATCCATATAGTGCTTAATTGCTTGGCATTGCTCTTATTTATTGGTCAAGGTGTTACGGGTGCGAGAGATTTGTTAGAAATTCCTCCCATTGGCAAAAAGAAGGCTAAAGCTGCCGTAGAAATGCTATCTCCCCTAAAAACAGCCCAGCTTATGAAGCAAAATACTATTTATCAAGCCCCTGAAATCGATTTTCGCTAGCTGTTTGACTCGAATTTATCCTGAAAAGCGATCGCAATTGCCAGTTTGAGCTGGATTGCGATCGTACCAATAGTTTTATTGATTAAAAATCGAATTAAACTAAAAAAATATTAATTATCTGATTGACGAATAATATCCTAATTTGGTAAAAACTAATGCAGCTACAAAAAAAGATCCATAGTAAATCAGAGAATAAACCATAAATAACCATAAACCCCCTAAATTTAAACAAAAGTTTTTAAAACTGCGTGTTTTCCAAAAATAGATTGGTACGCCAATAATTCCAATTAAAATAATTAAATATCGAATTAGTTTAGGGTTTCTAAAACTACGCGCAAGCGCGTCATAATAAATCCAAAAGTAGATTAAACAAATAGCAATTAGCGCAAAGCAGATCTCGACAAAATTAACTAGATTCTGTTTGTCATAAAAGCAGGCAGTCAAAAATCCATTTAAAGCCCCTGCCGTACCAATTAATCCTAAAATAAAATTACGTTTTTTAAGATTTGAGGCGGCGGAAGCTAAATTTCTCTGGTTCATATTTACAATTGGTAAAAGCAATTGATGCTGATGAGCGAGCGAGTATTGGCATCAAATAAATAATTAACTAATTAACCCTACTTAGTTGAGATCAATAATTATACAATTCAGCAAAACATTAAAAACTATATTGCATAAAGATGAGACATTTAACCTAAAGATATATACTGACCGTTAACTCAAACTGATAAAAAGCGATGTGTCCCCGCGTCAAATCCCGTCCAAAAACAATTCCCAATTTAAACCTCCCCAAACTGTGGATTCTTTTGGTGGGGGTCAATCAGTATCAGGATCGAAAAAATTTATCTTCGCTACAATATTCGGCTTTAGACTGTCAGGGATTGGGGAAAGCACTCAAAGAAGCAACGGCTAGCTTTGCTAACAAGGAGGTTATCATCCATCATGATTTTGTTAACCAACGTCCTTACCTAGCAGAAATCCAGCAAAGCATCCAACAGATTATTAACTCGGCTAGTTCAGAAGATACAATTTTATTCTACTTTTCAGGACACGGTATTTTAGAAACCAATACCCAGCAGGTAGTTTTATGTTTAGCCGATACGAATACAGAAAAACTGTTAACTACAGGTATACCATTAAATTCTTTACTCAAGCAGTTAAGCAATTGTGCCGCTAGTCAACAGCTAGTTTGGTTAGATGCTTGTCACAGTGGCGGGATGACTCTCTGGGGTACAGCAGCATCCTCAGCCGATCCTAGTTCCCAATTAGTTGAAGTATTGCGTCACAAAGCAGCCGAAAGCAAAGGTTTTTATGCTTTATTATCCTGCGATCGCGCGCAACAGTCATGGGAATTTCCCGAATTGGGACATGGAGTGTTTACTTATTATCTAATGCGGGGTTTGCGAGGTGAAGCTGCCGATCCACAAGGCATAATTGAAGCTGATGGTTTATATCAGTATGTTTATCATCAGACTCTAAGATATATTGATAAGACTAATCAACAAATACGCTTAATCAACCAGCAAAAAAGTAGCAGGGGAGAAAGCAAGCTACAGTCAGAATTTCCGCTACAGACTCCCAAACGGATTGTTGAGGGATTTGGCAAGGTTGTCTTAGGCAAACAGTCGCCCTGCAATTTAAAGATTAATCCCCGTCAAGCTTTAGTAGTTAATGGTAGACCTAAAGCCAATAGTAATAGTACTACTCTAGCTTTGAGCCAGGTATTGCAAAGTGCAGGAGATTTTAACCTCAAGTACTTCCCTCAAACTAATGAACCTTGGTCACAGGTCAAAAAAGCGATCGCCACCTGTCTTAATTCTCAACCACAAGCTCAAACAAATTCTGACGGAGCGTACAAGTCCCGCCCTCGCCAGAAGGGGACAGCTCCTTACATTAGCACGGCTTTACTATATTTACGGGCAGAGATTGAAACTACCGATACAGGAGAATCCTGGTTAGTCTTGCAGGATAATATGCGCTTATCTCGTTCTTGGTTAAGAAAAGTGCTGCAAAATTCCCGCGCCTTACAGCAGATTGTGATTTTGGACTGCGGGGGCGAACATTCTTTAGAAGACTGGATCGAAGACTTGCAGCTAGAAACAGAACGAGGACAGTGCTTGATTGCTGCCAATGCACCAGTAGGTTATGGTCAACAGTTTGCCAACACAGTCTTAGAAACGCTGCAAAATGCCGATTTTCAAGCAGGATTACCCATTGCAGCCTGGATTACTCAACTGCAAATTGCTTTAGCAGGAACAGGAATTGTGCCTCAAGTTTGGTTGTCGGGATCTCAGGGGGTAATTGAACTGCTTACGGCTAAAAATGTTGTAGTCAGTGAAGATAAGCAGCAAGTATTAGACTTGGGAATTTGTCCCTATATGGGATTGCAGGCTTTTGATGAAGCTAGTGCCGAATATTTTTATGGTCGAGAAGCATTAGTTCAGAAGTTGCTCAACCAGATTGCCCATAAGACAAGCATTGCGGTAGTTGGTGCTTCTGGTAGCGGTAAATCCTCGGCAGTACAGGCGGGGTTGATGGCGCAACTGAGACAGGGCAAACAAATTCCTGGTAGCGATCGCTGGAGGCTTGGTTGTTTTCGTCCTGGCAACAAACCGATCCAAACTTTGGCTAAATTATTAACTGATTCTAGTGGTAAAGAGTCTCAAGCTCAAGAACAACTGCAAATTGAGGGATTGCTGTATCAAGGAGTTGAAGGATTTGTTTGCTGGTTAAGAACTCGTACTGAACCGATGGTGTTACTGGTAATCGATCAGTTTGAGGAACTATTTACCCTGACAGGAGAAAGTGAACGTCAGGAGTTTCTAAAGTTAATTTTAGGCGCAATTAAATATGCAGGCGATCGCTTTAAGTTAGTTTTGACTATAAGAGCCGATTTTGTGGCTTCTTGTCTAGAAATTGCTGAATTAGCTCAAATATTGCAGAAAGATAGTATTTTAGTGCCGCCTTATTTGACTGATGCTGATTATCGCCAGGCAATAATTAAACCTGCCGAACAGGTTGGTTTGCAGGTTGAGTCGGGTTTAGTCGAAGTATTGTTACAGGATTTGGATCGTTCGGCAGCCGATTTACCCCTCTTACAGTTTGCTTTGCAGCAACTATGGTCACGTCGTGAGAATGGCAAATTAACCCTCAAAGCTTATCAAGAACTAGAAGGAATTAAAGGTGCATTAGAAAGACAAGCACAAACAGTATACGATAGCTTAGATGTTGAATCTCAAGATTGTGTTAGATGGATTTTTCTCAATTTGACTCAATTAGGAGAAGGTACAGAAGATACTCGTCGGCGGATTACTAAAGCGGACTTGGTCGTAGCTAAGTATCCAGAGAAATTAATTGATGAGACTCTGCGCATTCTGACCGATGCTAAATTATTGGTGGTTAATCTCGATGATGGCAGTAAGTTAGGGCAAAGCCGTAGTGCAGAGACTCCTCCAGAAAACGATGAACTATTTCTAGAAGCAATGCGCCAGCAAGCAACTGTGGAAGTCGTTCACGAAATCTTGATCCGTCATTGGTCTACCTTGCGTTGGTGGTTAGAAGAAAATCGCAGTAGATTGCGATCGCAACGTCAAATTGAACAGGCGACAGTCTTATGGTTACAAAAAAATAAACAGCCTGATTTTCTTTTGCGGGGTGTCCGTCTAGCCGAAGCGGAAGAGGTTTATATTAACTATGCCGATGAATTATCGGATACAGCCACGGACTTTGTTGCTGCCTGTATTGATGCCAGACTAGCCGAAGAACAGGAAACTAAGAAACGCTTACGTAAAGCACAACAAGCTGCTACTGCATTAGGTATTTTTGGTTTATCTCTCGCTTTTGCTTGTGTAAATATCTATCAACAAAAGTTAATTACTCAATTGAAAAATATTGCTAGTTTAAATGCTACCGCTGAAGCGCAATTATTAGCGAATCAACAGTTAGAATCCTTAAACACTAGTGTGCAAGCAGGGAAACAAGTCCAACAAATAAATAGCTGGGAAAAAATCCTAGTAAATAAAGATTCTTGGCAAGATGCTGAATTTCAAACAGCAGCTACTTTACAACAGTCTATTTATGGTAGTCAGGAATTAAAACGTCTTGAAGGTCATAGTCAACAAATCAATAGCGTTAGTATTAGTAATGATGGTCAGTTGATTGCAGGAGCTAGCGATGACCAAAGTATCATAATTTGGAATAAACAAGGTAATTTAATTAAAAGTTTAACTGGTACACAAACAAAAATAAATCCTCTTAGTGTCAATATTAATAATATTAGTCAGCAAATAAATAATCCTCTATACCGAGAAGAAGCTAAAATTTACTCGGTATCTACTATAGGTGAAAAAAAAGTTGAACTAAGAGCAAAATATAATCAGCAATTAATTAATTCTTATTCCCATACAGAACCAGTCAATCGGATTAGTATTAGTTCTGATGGCAAGTTGATAGCTACTGCTACTATCGACAGTAAAATTCATATCTGGAGTAAAGAAGGAATTTTACAACAAACTTTGAATGGACATACAGGAGAAGTATTAGATATTAAGTTTATGCCTGGTGAAATTAAAAGCGATTACTATCAACTAATATCTACTGGTGTCGATAAAACTGTAAGAATATGGCAGGTATTTAATCGCTATTCTAATCAAAATGAAACTATTTATAGTATTGCATTTTCTCCGATAATTAATAATACTTTTGCTACTGCTGATTGGAATGGGAAGATTAAAATCTGGCGTAATTATCCTGATGGCACACCAAAGCTAATTCGTACTTTAGCAGGACATCAAGATACTATTTCCCAAATCAAATATAGTCCAGATGGTAAATTAATTGCTTCCGCTAGTTGGGATAAAACAATCAAACTTTGGGATGCGGAAAACGGTAAATTAATTGACAGCTTGATAGGACATCAAGACGGAGTTAACAGCATTGCTTTTAGTCCCGATAGTCAGACTCTAATTTCTGGTAGTGAAGATCGAACTATTAAAATATGGAACATAACTAATCAACCAAAATTAAGCCAAACTCTGACAGGACATACCGATAGTATTAAAGCTGTAACTATTAGTCCTGATGGTAGGTTAATTGCTTCGGCTGGTTACGACAATACAATTAAACTATGGACGTTGGCAGGAAAATTATTACAAACTATTGATGCACATAACCTCGCTATCACTTCCTTAACATTTACTTCTGATAGTCAAACTCTTGCTTCAGCTAGTTGGGACAATACCGTTAAGCTTTGGTCAATACAAGATGCAGGCAAAACCAACCAGTTATTACATATTCTCACAGGACATCAAGACGGCGTAACTACGATCGCCCTTAATGCTGATGGTACATTATTAGCTTCTGGTAGTGGCGATCGCACTATCAGGCTTTGGGATACTCAAACAGGAGAGTTAATTAAAAGCCTACGGGGACATACCAGCCAAATCAATAGTCTGACTTTTAGTAGCAACGATCAATTTATGATTAGTGCCGAAGAACAACAAGGCTTATTCTGGTGGAATTTAGATTTAGATAATCTTTTAACTCAAGGGTGCGATCGCCTGTCTGATTATCTCTCGACTAATCCCAAGGTCAAACAAAATGAGCAAGAATTATGTCAGTAAAATAAATCGCTCGCAGTTAAAAAGATCGAAGATTAGTAGAACTTGAGGTTTTTGAACTTAAAAGAAAGGCTCAAGAAGTTGAAGCAATCATAAGGGATAGACAATCCCAGTTGAATAATTTACTTCAAAAATATCAGCAATCAAACTAGTTTTATCAGCTACAAGTAAGAAACTTAGAAAATCTGTGCGTTTGCCCTGGTAGAATAACAATGTCAGAAATTTCCTCACAGTTAAACGCTATTATGCTACTTACAGAGACTAACTTAGTTGCCTTATTATATTTGGTTCTCAGTGGCACATATCTTTTGGTGTTACCAGCATTGGTCTATTTCTATCTCAGCAAGCGTTGGTACGTTGCTGGTTCGATTGAACGATTAATTATGTATCTTTTTGTGTTCTTGAGCTTTCCTGGGATGATCTTGCTCAGCCCTTTTCTTAATTTTCGTCCTAAACGTCGCAATTTAAAAGCTTAAAATAATAATATGCGTAGAATCGATGCTCTTGGTATTGCTCTGGGTGTATTTATTGGGGCTGGATTGGTTTATGTTGCGCTGCGAATATTTGGTCTAGATGGTATAAAGGCAGGAATCTGGACTCAAACAGCTTTGGTTATTGGTTTAGTTGGCTGGTCTTTAACCTATTTAATACGGGTTGGGAGCAAACGCATGACTTATAATCAACAGCTCAAAGATTATGAGGAGGCTGTGATGCAAAAACGTCTAGAAGAGATGTCTCCTGAAGAATTAGCTCAACTACAGCAAGAGATTGAGCAGGGAAAAGAATCCTAGATATTTCAATTATTGTAAGTTTTAATCAAATTAATTTTATATGATGAATGTTGCTCGTTGCTTTCAAGATCTCAAACAAAATTCTCAATGTGCTTTAATTCCCTTTGTCACGGCGGGAGATCCAGATTTAGAAACGACGGCTAAAGCACTAGAAGTCTTAGCCGATAATGGAGCAGATCTGATTGAATTAGGCGTTCCCTATTCCGATCCTCTGGCTGATGGTCCTACTATTCAAGCAGCAGCAACTAGAGCTTTACAAAAAGGTGTCCAGTTAGAAGATGTTTTGGCAGTAGTTACCAAGGTAACAAGCAAAATAAATGTCCCAATTATTTTATTTACCTACTACAATCCAATCTATTACCGTGGCATTGAGTCTTTTCTGCGGCAAGTAAAGGAGGCAGGAGTTAGTGGTTTGGTTGTCCCCGATCTTCCTTTAGAAGAAGCGGAAGTCTTGCTTAAGCCAGCAGCCGAAATTGGCATTGAAGTAACGTTGTTGGTTGCCCCTACTAGTTCTCAATCAAGAATTGAGGCGATCGCCGCTAAATCTCAAGGCTTCATTTATTTGGTTTCGGTAACTGGTGTGACGGGAGTTCGCACCCAAATGGCAACAGAGGTCAAAGATCTGCTAGCAAATTTGCATAGCGCCACCGATAAACCCATCGGAGTCGGTTTTGGTATTTCTGACCCTGAACAGGCAAAGCAGGTCAAAGACTGGGGGGCAGATGCCATAATTGTCGGCAGTGCCATCGTCAAACGTTTAGCAGAAGGAACTCCAGAATCAGGACTAAAGGCGATCGGCGAATTTTGTCATTCCCTTAAACAAGCGATTTCCTAAAGCAATAATTCTGGAGTTACTAATTAAGACCTAAACAACAAGTCGTGTAAACAAATTAGCCACTTATTTTAATTCTTAATTGAACTATCTTGTTGTTGAGGATGGTAGTTGGCGATTTTTCGCTATTGCATCAATAACGAAGTCATTTATAGATGCATTAGCCTATTTACATTCTACAAAAAAAAGAATAATACAATTAACTCAATAAACTAAATTGTAACTTTAAATCAGGCTCTGCCATAGCTGCTACTTTTAGGACTATCTGGTGGTAGGAGAGAATTAGGCAAATCGTCAAAATTTTTCTGGACTGCTTTACAAAATTCTTTCATCTGAGCAACCGTCATCGTTGGTTCAGCCTGTCCTTTTTCCCAGCGACGAATAGTAGATACTGCTACACCAATTTCTCTGGCTAGTTGTTCTTGGGACAATTTAACGTTTAGTCTTAACCTTTTAAAAGGTGAATTTGTTTCTTGACGCTGAGATTTTTTAGGTCTTGTCATAATATTTAGATAATTTTTAGTAACTATAGAATAGTGGATAGTAATTATTTAGACAGCATAAACACCAGAAATGTTTATCTTGAAATTGAATTTTATTGCTGTCATTAGCAATAAAAAATCAACATATGCAAAAAAACATTACCAGTTATTAATCGGTAATCTATTTGCTATCAGCTAAATAGATAGTATCGGACAGCCATAAAAACTCGCATTGGTGTATAAATAAAATAAGAGTAATTACTGAATTAGAAAATATAGAATAGATTGGTAGTAATCCCGTAATAATATAAATGTTATTTTATAAAGCAATAACATCATATTTTGGAGACCAATACGCTCGATTTATACGCTCAATTTTGTCCTATACTAACAAATAAAAAATATAAGACTATTCGCAAAAACACCGAATTTTGCAATTAACCAAAAAAGAACTTTTAAGCATATTTAGCTTGTTTAATATTCCAATTATTAATTATTTGTTAAATAATTAATAATTCAATAAAGGTTGATTATTTCGGTGATTATGCTGAAGCTAATCTTGTGCTTTACTGATAAAAATAATTAGAGATAAGCTGGGAAATACTATGCCAAATCTAGGCTTACCACTAAACCTATCGCTGCTAAACAAATAAATATGTTGTCCGAAAATTTTGCCACCAAGAACATCTAATAGAGCTTATCAATCTCTAAGCTCGTGAAGTGTTATTTTAGAATGTTAAAGTTAAACTGTAAAAGTCGAATTTTCAGCTTATTTAGACAAAAAGCAAGTATAAGTGGTAAAAAAGGCTATCTCTTCGGAACTTCCGAAGAGATAATAAGCTGTAGTGACTTCTCTCATCCTAAATCAAAGATTTAGAACGAGCTTCATAACCTCGCGATTAGGCTTTACTGCCCGATGCCACTTGTCTAGACAAGATGATTTGCTCACAATGTCCCCGACAGCCCGACTTGACAGTCAATTTATTCCCCCGTAGACCACGGGTACTAACGGAATATGAATAATCAAATTACTAATACTCCTAATTACGCTTGGTATTTTACCGACACAACTCTTGTGTCGAACCCATTACCAAATTGTCAAGGTGCGTCTTGAAACAATAGCTCTATGAGGGAAACCTTCAAGACCGCTTTGTTTCGCAAATAGTATCAACTTACAGCAACATAGGCTAGATTTGTGATACTTGAACAAGTATACAATGCCTAAGACTATTGATATATAAAGAGTTCGTGAATTGCTATTTAACCGCTTAGTTTGATTCATCTCTCACTAAGTTCTTCAAACTTAGAGAAAGAATTCTCTTACGCCAAAGTTAAATACCAGAGCTATTTGTCCTAATCCTTTTAAGTGTTAACTATTAATAAGATGCTTCAAAGGCGTTGATTACTCGTAGTTAACAATTCGAGCAAAGCTGCTGGCAGATAAACTTGCGCCGCCAACCAAAGCTCCATCGATTTCAGACTGAGCCATAATTTCAGCCACATTACTAGGCTTTACCGAACCACCATATTGAATAGATACATCTTGGTTATCTAATTGTTGGCGAATAATACCGATAACGCGGTTTGCTTCTTTAGATTCACAAGTATCACCTGTCCCAATTGCCCAGATTGGCTCATAGGCAATTACTAAGTTGTTTTGATCTACTCCGACTAAATCCTTTTTTAGCTGACTTATAATAACGTTTTCTGTTTCTTCAGCATCTCTTTGTTCTTTAGTTTCACCAACGCAAAGAATCGGTTTCAATCCATATTGTTGGGCTGCCTTTAATCGCAGATTTACCGTTTCGTCTGTTTCCCCAAAATACTGTCTTCTCTCGCTATGACCAACAATCACATAATCAACGCCGATTTCTGTCAGCATTTCTCCAGAAATTTCTCCAGTATATGCACCTTCAGTTTCCCAATGGATGTTTTGAGACCCTAACATGATCCTGCTACCATGCAGATTTTTTGACATTACAGTCAGGGAAGTAAACGGGGCGCACAAAACAATCTCTCGTTCTTCTCTCGTTTCTTCAATCTCAGATTTGAACGTCTGTACAAAAGCCAAGGACTCTGCCTGATTTTTGTGCATCTTCCAATTACCAGCAATTATTATTTTTCGCACAATCTAAAAAACAACCTAAATTCTCTGCAAATCTAAGTTTAAGGCTTCGTGGGGGGTTAAGGCTAGATTATCAAAAGTACTGTCAATTTTGTATTGCCAGATCACACAATGCCAGATAAAAAACTTAATTTCTTTAAAAAACTTAACTTTTCTTATAAAAAATGGCTATATTTTAATATACAGTCACAAAATTTGCTCGGTCTATTTCTGTTAAAGATGTTTGCTCTGATTAGCGTGACGGTTTCAAAATAGCAATTATTACTTTGCTCATATTGTTTAAATTTTGTAACTACTTATTGTTTTAAAACTTAATAATATTGTCAGCAAGTAGATAGCGCTACATTTTTAATTGGCTGTTAGTTTACTGAATCTTGTTGGTGAGTGATCGATAAAATATCAAAAATGCGATCGCCTTACTTAGTTTACTTAAGTTTTGGCGGTCGTTTCTTTTTCTGTATTATGGATTGGAAGATGAATCATCGGCGAGTTACTCAAAATTAGAAGACTTAATCGGATGACCAAGCCAAAAAGAGGAGTATGGGGTTTATTAAAGCAAGCGACTACAGACGAGAGTTATCTTAAATTAATTCACTGGATTGAAAACTTTGTCGCCAAAACCTTGTCTTTGACCTTATCAGTGGTAATCCTGATTGCTTTAGGAGATTTAATTTTCTTTCTCATCGAAGATGTAATTAATGACCCCAAAGGCTTCTATAACAAAAGCTTGATTGAACTCTTTGGCTCATTTCTGAATATTTTGATTGCCTTAGAATTACTAGAAAATATTACTGCCTATCTTAAAAAACATATTGTTCAGTTGGAATTGGTGATTGTTACGTCCTTAATTGCGGTTGCGCGTAAGATAATTATTTTTGACCTGCAAAAGTATACCAACTCAGATTTAATCGCTTTGGGTATAGCGATTATCTGTTTATCTGCTAGCTATTGGCTAATTAAAACGGTAAACGAAAGAAACAAATCTAATTAACATATATTGCGCTTTTGATCGAGGTAGAAACAATGAATTTTGTCTTGAAGACCAAGAATCATGAGAAATTGTGTTTAAATTGCCTATCAATACTGCTAATAGCGGTAAGTTAGCATTTGACTTTCCTAATATTTGTTAAAATGTTATTTTGCAGTTAATTCTGCATTTATCAAATAATTAGCTAAGAGGCATCGCCATCAATGCAAAGAAAAAGTTCTTTTAACTCTTCCCACATTATGTATCGTTCCGAAGAACTAGTGAGCGCAGCTTCTAATCGATATCGCATTACCGTTCAGGTTGCTAATCGGGCTAAACGCCGTCGTTATGAAGAACTAGAAAATTTTGATGACCCGACAATGAAGCCTGTAATTCGCGCCATTATTGAAATGTCTGATGAGTTAACTCAACCAGAAATCATTGGCGATTAAAGAAGATTATTTTTATTACTCATTAACAGGCTTATAGCTGCGTATAGTAATGCAGTTCTAACAAATTTATTACTGAGAATTAATAACGTCAAAAATTGTCACGTATGATGCAAACTGGGGATGGGTGGCGTATTGGCTGGCATCCTCACAACTCTAAATATCAAGGTTTAGTGGGAGCAAATGATTGGGCGATCGAGCTAACTGAAGCTGAGCTGGCAGATTTTTACCGTTTGTTAACTCAGCTTGTGGAAACCATGAGCCAAATGTCAGCCGAGCTAATGGATCGAGAGAAAATTAACTGCGAAGCAGAAACTGCTCTGCTGTGGCTAGAAGTAGAAGGTTATCCCCATAGTTATTCTCTACGTCTTATTTTAAGTTGCGATCGCCGTTGCGAAGGAAATTGGACAGAAGGTGTCGCTCCGATGTTAGTTAATGCTTTTAATTCCTTGGGTTTTAATCAAAGGGGTAATAAAAGTTGAGCTGCGATCGGGAAATAACTTTAGTTATTTTCGCTTCTATATAATCAACAGAGTGTAATAGTTTGGCATTGGCTCATTGTTTTTAGCATCAGCCTGTTTTGTAGTGAATATCAAAAAAGACTATTTATAGCCAATTGATAGTTGCTGAACTTAATAATTAATTTGTTTTAGAACAATCAGATCACACCAACTTTCGATAGTAACATCTTATCAAAGAAATCTACTTTAATTTTTTTTAATAACTTAACTATATAGCATTAAAGTCTAAGCTATATCCGATGACTAACGCAACATTAATTACTCAAGAAGATCGACTATCTGCCAATAATATTTTGAGCGTAGATGATACCCCTAATAATTTGCGTTTATTGTCCAAAACTTTAATTAAAGAAGGTTATCAAGTTCGTTGTGCTACCAATGGTGCGATGACATTATTAACTATCAAAACCAAGATACTAGATTTAATTTTATTGGATATAAATATGCCAGATATAGATGGCTTTTAAATTTGTCAACAGTTAAAAAAGTCTGAGTTGACTAAAGATATTCTAATTATTTTTGTTAGTGCTTTAGATAATATTTTTGATAAAGTTAAAGCATTTGAGGCAGGAGCAGTAGACTATATTAGTAAACCATTTCCAATTCCTAAAGTTCTTTCAAGAGTTAATAATTAGTTAAATTTACCGAATTTAAGAAGACAGCTAGTTCAAAAAAATCAGCTATTGCAAATATAAATTTATAGTCGAATTGCTGCGGAGACTGAGATACGTCAACTTAATTTCGATCTTGAGTGTAAACTTCTTGAAATAACAACTCAATTACAAGTAGAGATTGATCAAATAAAAATTCAAAAAAAATTAGAATATTTGGCATGGAATAACTCTTGAACAGGATTACCAGATCGATTGTGATTAGTTAGAAAGCTGGAAAAATTATTATCAGTTGATCATTAAAAATTAGACCAAAAATTCATCACACTTATTTTAGACTGTAATCGATTTAAGATTATTAATTATTCTCTATGTTGCCAAGCAGGAGATCGATTATTGACCATGATGAGTAAAAGATTAAAGTCAGAAATCTCGGCAGAAAATATTCAAAATATTCAACTAGCTCATTTTGGCGAAGATAAGTTTGCTATCTTGCTAGAAGAAACATCAGAAACAAACAAGGCGATCGCTCTGGTTCAAAAAATTCAACAGTGTTTAGCTTCAGCATTTATTGTTGGACAAAGAAAAATTTTCCTAACTTTCAATATGGGAATTGTGGTTTGCGATGCTAATTATTTAGACCCAGAGGAAATTTTTGGAGATGCAGATTTGGCAATTCAAAAAGCTAAAAAATTTAGTAGTAATTACTATCAAGTTTTCAATGGTACAATTCAAAACACGACTCTAGAAATTTTAGAAATTGAAACCGATTTACGTATCGCACTTCAGCGTAAAGAATTTTATCTCAAGTATCAACCAATAATTTGCTTAAATACTGGAAAAATTAGCGGATTTGAGACTTTAGTACGCTGGCATTATCCCAAAAAAGGCTTTATATCTCCAGATAAATTTATATTCCGATCGCCGAACAGACTAATCTAATTTTGCTGTTAGGCAGATGGATTCTTCAAGAAGCTTGTCAACAAATTAGTCATTGGCAAAATCAATTGTCTAATCAGCAGAAGATTTTTACCGTGAGCGTTAATATTTCTGCTAAACAGTTTGAAGAAGATTTTATTACGGAATTAGAGCGAATAATTGACAGTAATGGAATCGAAATTAAACACCTCAAATTAGAAATTACTGAATCACTGCTGATGAATAATGCAACTGTAGCCGATCGCGTTTTTAATCAGCTAAAAGCACGTCAAATTAAACTGGCGATCGATGATTTTGGGACTGGTTACTCTTGTTTGAGCTATTTAAATCGGTTTTCTGTAGATACTCTCAAAATAGATCGCTTTGTTTGTTAATCGCTTAAATTAAAATAGTTAGGCCTCTACTATTGTTAAAGCAATCTTAGATTTAGCGCACAATCTGGGATTTGATGTTATCGCTGAAGGAGTAAAAACTATGCAACAGAGTCAGCAACTCAAAGATTGGGGTTGTGAATTTGCTCAGGGATATTTTTATGCCAAACCTTTAAATAAAGACTTGGCGTGGCAGTTTCTAGACAATCTTCAAGGTTAAAAATCTAGATCGCAAAATTCTGGTTTAAGATCTCGCTCCATTAGAGCCTGAATTGCTTCTTCTGGGTTAATTTTTCCCCTCAACAGTCTGTGTACCTGTCTGGTAATGGGAACAGCGATCGCCTCCAAATCAGCAATTTTTATCACTACGTTAGTAGTATTAATTCCTTCTGCTGTCCCTTCTAAATTTGCCAAAATTTGTGCCAAAGTTTTACCTTGAGCTAATCCATAACCTACCTGATAGTTACGAGACAAAGAGCTATCGCAAGTGGCAATTAAGTCTCCCAAACCCGATAAACCAAAAAAGGTTTCTCCAGACGCACCTAAATGAGTACCGATGCGAATCATTTCAGGTAAGGCGCGAGTCAGCAAAGCAGCTTTAGCGTTTGTGCCTAGTTTCATGCCATCACAGACTCCCGAGGCGATCGCCATCACATTTTTAATCGTCCCCCCTAACTCCGTGCCGATCGGATCTTCGTTGACGTAGGCGCGGAAAGTATCAGAGCCAAAAATTGACTGTACCTGTTCGGCAGCAGTTAAATTACTACTAGCCAACACCGTTGCTGCTGGTAGACCTTGGGCTATTTCCTTAGAGAGATTCGGGCCAGAAAGTACTACTACAGGATTATTAGGAAAAGCGCGCTGCCAAATTTGAGAAGGAGTGCGGGTAGTTTCTGGATCTAGTCCCTTAGTCGCAGTAACTATAATCTTGTCTGATGGTAAGTTAAGCGATCGCAACTTGTTAGCAGTAGGAATTACTCCTTTCATCGAAACCGCAGACACGATGATCGCTGCATCTTTGACTACAGATTCTAAAGCAATATTACCGCGATGTGACCAAAAACATACATCATGATGGTTATTCTTCTCGGCAATCTTACCTAATGCCGAACCCCAGACTCCTGTTCCCAAAATAGCGACAATATTAGGTGGAATATTCACAAATATAATCCCAGAATAATATTTTCAATTCATCTCCTTTACTTTAGAAGAGATTTCGCGCTTTATTACCCTAGCGTACAAAAATAAACATCATTGCTAATTTGACGATGCAGCAGTATGCAGCAGTATCATGGCAAAGAAAACTCTCAGACCACAACAAAAGAATCTACAGCTACCTGCTACTTTTAACTCCATTAGCCATATTTCAACTTACAGACCAGAATAGAAAACGCCAGGACAAAAGTAGCGAAGTTAGCCAAAAACACAGGTAGGTTATTAGTATAAAAGCCATAAAGTACCCATAATATAACCCCAAAACAGAAACAGAGAAACATTGCCAAGGAAATATCTTTAGTCGATTTAGTTTGCCAGGTTTTAATCGCTTGAGGCAAAAAAGAAATAGTCGTTAAAATTCCGGCGACAAGACCCACATAAGTCATTGGTTCCATAGGACAATAGTTGAGCTTCCGTTATTAGATAGTAATTTAGACTCAACTATTCTATCGAGATTAATATTGAGGGTCTAATTATTGGGCAACTTCTTTACAACCGTCACCTCAAGGTTCGGAAAACTACACTACCTAAGACCTATCATCAGCTTGCACTATGTATAAAGATGAAGTGAAAACTGAAGGGAGTCTAGCAAACCATTAAGAGTCACGAATCATCTACAGCGCATTGTATATTGCATGACGTAATGCGATGCAACGTTGACTGCCTAAAAAAAAAATTTAGTTTTTGTTGTTAAATTCGGAGTATTTAATTAGAGTATGGCAAAAGTTGTTGGTATTGACTTAGGAACTACTAACTCTTGTGTAGCAGTGATGGAAGGGGGAAAACCCACTGTTATCGCTAACGCGGAAGGTTTTAGAACTACTCCCTCAGTTGTTGCTTATGCTAAAAATGGCGATCTTTTAGTTGGTCAGATTGCTAAACGCCAGGCTGTGATGAACACTGGTAACACTTTTTATTCGGTTAAACGTTTTATTGGACGTAAATCTGATGAAGTAACTAACGAAACCAAAGAAGTAGCTTACGGAGTAGTTAAAGATAATAACGGTAACGTTAAGCTTAACTGTCCCGCACAAAATAAGCAGTTTGCACCAGAAGAAATCTCGGCTCAAGTATTACGCAAACTAATTGAAGACGCTAGCAAATATCTGGGAGAAAAAGTCACTCAAGCGGTTATTACCGTTCCTGCTTACTTCAACGATTCTCAGCGTCAAGCAACCAAAGATGCTGGTAAAATTGCTGGGGTTGAAGTATTGCGGATTATTAACGAGCCTACCGCAGCGTCTCTAGCTTACGGCTTAGATAAGAAAAGTAATGAAACTATCCTGGTATTTGACTTAGGGGGTGGTACATTTGACGTTTCTATTCTGGAAGTAGGCGATGGCGTATTTGAAGTACTCGCTACTGCTGGAGATACGCACCTGGGTGGTGACGATTTCGATAAAAAAATTGTTGATTACCTAGCGAGCGAGTTTCAGAAAAACGAAGGTATCGATTTACGTAAAGACAATCAAGCTTTACAGCGTTTGACTGAAGCAGCAGAAAAAGCCAAAATAGAGCTTTCTAGTGCAACCCAGACCGATATTAACTTACCCTTCATTACAGCGACTCAGGATGGACCTAAACACTTAGATGTTTCTCTAACTAGAGCTAAGTTTGAAGAACTCTGTTCCGATCTAATCGATCGCTGTCGTATTCCTGTAGAGCAAGCTCTCAAGGATTCTAAACTAGCGAAAGAAGCTATTGATGAAGTAGTTATGGTGGGTGGTTCAACTCGTATTCCAGCGATTGTTGATATCACTAAAAAGGTTTTGGGTAAAGATCCTAACCAAACTGTTAACCCTGACGAAGTAGTGGCAGTTGGTGCAGCTATTCAAGCTGGTGTCCTAGCAGGTGAAGTAAAAGACATCCTGTTGCTAGACGTTACTCCTCTCTCTCTTGGTGTAGAAACCTTGGGCGGCGTAATGACTAAAATAATTCCTCGCAACACCACTATTCCGACTAAAAAGTCTGAAACCTTTTCTACCGCCGTTGACGGTCAAACTAACGTAGAAATTCATGTTCTACAGGGGGAAAGGGAATTTGGTAAAGATAATAAAAGCTTGGGAACTTTCCGTTTAGACGGTATTCCTCCTGCACCCCGTGGCGTACCTCAAATCGAAGTTACTTTTGATATCGACGCTAACGGTATCTTAAACGTAACCGCGAAGGATAAAGGTACAGGTAAAGAACAGTCAATTAGTATTACTGGAGCATCTACTCTTCCCGATGATGAAGTAGAACGCATGGTACAAGAAGCAGAATCTAATGCTAGTGCGGATAAAGAACGTCGTGAAGCAATCGATCGCAAAAACCAGGCTGACTCTTTAGTCTATCAAGCAGAAAAACAGCTTACTGAGTTGGGCGATAAAGTGTCTGCTGATGATAAAACCAAAGCTGAAGGTTTGATTAAAGACCTCAAAGAAGCTGTAGCATCAGAAGATGATGAGAAAATAAAAACTCTCTTACCTGAGTTGCAACAGACTCTCTACACTATTGGTAGCAACATCTATCAGCAAGGTAGTGACGGCGCAACTGATGCAGCAGGTGGTGCGCCTGGGGCAGAACCCCCTACAGGAGATGCTGATGGTGGTAGTAGTAGTAATGGTGGCGATGATGTCATCGATGCTGAGTTTTCTGAAACTAAGTAATCTTCATAGTTAGGTAAATACTTCTAACTATATAATTTAGATTAATCAAGAGGCATATCCACTAAGATATGTCTCTGTTTTTTTGCTCAAATTTTTTCCCGCTATGACTCAACCAGAAGCAATAAAGCAATTACTCCAAGCGATCGCCAGAGGCGATATTAGCCCAGAAACTGCCCTCGAAAAGCTTAAACATTTACCCTTTGAAACTCTAGATGAATTCGCCAAAATAGACCATCATCGGCAGTTGAGAACGGGCTTTCCCGAAGTTATCTGGGGTGCAGACAAAACCCCAAAACAAATTATCAAGATTATTACTGCCATGAGACAAGATGCTACAGTAGTTATGGCAACTCGCATTGAGGCAGAAGTCTACCAACAGTTAAAAATAGCCATTCCCGAGTTGATTTACTATCCTGATGCCCATATTTGCGCCCTATCTTCACCTCAAACTCCCAGTCAATTAGGCACAATTTCCATTCTGACTGCTGGCACTGCGGATATTCCCGTAGCAGAAGAAGCTGCTATTACCGCTGAACTTTGCGGTTTTGCCGTAATTCGTCTTTGGGATGTAGGAGTTGCAGGAATTCATCGCCTGTTAAGTAATAGCCAGGTTGTTTATAATGCGGATGTCTTAATCGTCGTAGCAGGAATGGAAGGAGCATTACCTAGCGTAGTGGCAGGGATGGCAGATTGTCCCGTAATTGCCGTACCAACTAGCGTGGGCTATGGGGCAAGCTTTGGCGGTGTTGCGCCTCTATTGACCATGTTGAATTCCTGCGCTGCGGGGATTGGCGTAGTGAATATAGATAATGGTTTCGGGGCAGCTATTTTAGCTGGGCAAATATTACGTACTGCCAAGAAGATTAATCAGACTGGCAACCCAGTAAATTAGTATACAATCTAGCTTTTGGCGTTATGGACAAATCTAATTCCAGTTCGATCTATTCGATCGCGGGCATAAACAAGGAGAATTGGCGACTGTGATGAATATCCTTCGGTTAACTGCATTTTACATTTAAGTGCATCTTCCACTTCTTCTAGTGTTTTTACTTCTAGTTGTAACTGATGTAATTTGCTTTGCTGAACCGTAGGCAAAACGGAGAGTGATATTTGATTCATGGCCGAACCTATAGATATTGGGCAATGTCAAACCTTAATTCGACAATGTTCGATCGGCTATCATAACCTAGAGATTTTTTACTTGCCTGGTAAATTAAGAAACTATAGCCAATTTGATCGATAGCTGATTACAATGCGATAAATTAATCGTTCAGAAAATTGCTAAGTACCATGACTCAGATTATGACTCAAGCTCTATTGTCAGTCGCCAATCTCAGAGTTGCTTATCCCCGCCGTTCCCCAAAAGATAATACTATTTGGGCGGTAGATGATGTTTCTTTTGAGCTTAAGCCTGGGGAAAAAATGGGGCTAGTGGGAGAGTCTGGTTGTGGTAAGTCTACATTAGGACGGGCAATTATGCGCCTGTTGCCAGAAGGTAGCCAGGTATCAGGAAGAGCTATTTTTCAAGATAAATCGGTTTTTGAGTTAAATAAAACCCAATTACGTCAGTTTCGGGGTGAAGTAGTCGCTTTAATATTTCAAGATCCCATGACGCGGTTAGATCCTTTGATGACTATTGGAGATCATTGTTTAGAGACGATTAAAGCCCATCAACCGCAGTTGTCCAACTCTGCCGCTAAGAAATTAGCTGTTGAAACCTTAGGGACAGTCAAAATACCTGCCAATCGCTGGGGGCAGTATCCCCATGAATTTAGTGGCGGGATGCGCCAACGAGTTGCGATCGCTTTAGCCCTGCTGCTTAATCCTAAAGTAATTGTGGCAGATGAACCTACCACCAGTTTAGACGTTACGGTTTCGGCGGAAATTCTCAATGAATTAACGCGACTATGCAGTGAAAGAGATATGGCATTGCTGTTGATTTCTCATGACTTAGCGCTGGTAGGAGAATATTGCGATCGCCTTGGGGTCATGTATCAAGGCAAAATGGTCGAAACAGGAGCTGTAAAATCGATTCTCGAGCGGCCGCAGCACGAATACACTAAGTCTTTATTAAATGCAGCACTCCATTTACAGGCAGTAGATGAATCAAAAGCGATCGATAGCAAAAAGTATCCTATCCTACGGCTCAAAAACCTGAAACAGTACTTTACCCTGGAAGCCAATTTAATCCAGCAATTATTTTCTCAAGCAAAAGCATCAGTCATTAAAGCTGTTGATGATATCAGCTTCGATCTATATCCAGGGGAAATATTAGGATTGGTAGGAGAATCAGGCTGTGGCAAAAGTACCCTTTCACGAACGATTCTCCAGTTACTCAAACCCACATCGGGACAGGTTGAATTTCTCGGACAAGACTTAACTACTCTTTCAGCTTCAGCAATGCGGAGTCAAAGGCGACAGCTACAAATGGTGTTTCAAGATCCTCATGCTTGTCTTAATCCTTTGATGACGGTAGGGGAAAGTATTGGCGATCCGCTATTGATTCATAAATTAGCTACGTCCCCTCAAGCTCAACAGCAAGTTCATGCCATGCTAGAAAAAGTTGGTTTAATCCCCACGACAGAATACTATCAACGCTATCCCAAAGAACTTTCGGGAGGACAACAGCAAAGAGTTGCGATCGCCCGTGCCTTAATTACCAAGCCAAAGCTAGTAATTTGTGATGAGCCTGTGAGTATGCTAGATGCTACGGTGCAAACCCAAGTATTAGAGCTGATGCTGGCGTTAAAAGCAGAATTTGACTTGACTTATCTGTTTATTACCCACGATCTTTGGGTAGCTAGGTTCTTTTGCGATCGCATTGCCGTGATGAATGGAGGTAAAATTGTGGAGATCGACAGCACCGAAAAAATCTTTACCCAAGCACAACATCCCTATACTCAAAAGCTACTTTCTGCTGCACCACTATTGGCAACTTAACCGCAATTTTTGCTATAAGTCTGTCTAATTAAGTTTAATGTCGATAGTACCCCGATCTTCTGTAGTCTATTCTAGAGCGATCTTGCCTGTAATCTATTGATGGTTGAGGTTGAATATATTCGCCTTCACTTCTTCTGCGTTGCTCGGCATCGCGATAAATTCTGTCTCTATCTTCGTCATCATATTCACCTTCTTGTCTATAGCAGTCGGCATCGCGATAAATTCTGTCTCTATCTTCGTCATCATATTCACCTTCTCGTCTATAGCAATCGGCATCGCGATAAATTCTGTCTCTATCTCTATCTTGGTTTCTTATTTCATTTAGCTCTCTATCTCTGTCTGCGTCTCTTCTATATTCAGATTCATAAGGTTTACCTTTAGCTAGCCATTCTCGATTTGAAGTAATATCTTGTTGGATAACGTTTGATATTTTTACCTTTTCCAGAGACGCAAAATCAAATGATTCTCTACCCTGGCAAACATTAATCGACCAAGCCAAAGAACCAGCACAAATGATTTCTAACATGATTTTTAGTTAAATATGAAAAAAACAGACATTTTGATTTGATCGATGTCTGTATAATGTTTCGTAGCAAATAAGCGATTAAGCTCGTTTTAATTTAGACAATATCAATGTCTTGCGAGGGAATAAAATCGACATCATTTACGATAACTGCAAAAGTTTCTCCATCAAATGAAAGTTCTCTAGAGCCTGGATCGAAAGCAAAGCGATCGATTTCATCCGTATCAATATCAAAACCCTCAGCTAATACTTC
Organism: Coleofasciculaceae cyanobacterium; assembly: GCA_036703275.1. Classification (NCBI taxonomy): domain Bacteria; kingdom Bacillati; phylum Cyanobacteriota; class Cyanophyceae; order Coleofasciculales; family Coleofasciculaceae; species Coleofasciculaceae cyanobacterium. The sequence continues at coordinate 29,344 of DATNPK010000057.1, forward strand.
AATTTTGTCACCTTCATCATAAAAGAAGTCTTCGATGGTATCTATTCCTGTGTCTAAAATAGTGGAAAAGACAAAAGTATCTGCACCCAACCCTCCATTAAGGATGTCGTCGCCTTGTTCTCCTTCTAAAATATCCTCGCCATCTCCACCAGATAAAGTATCTATTCCCGTACTACCAAGTAAGGTATCATTGCCGATCTCGCCAAACAGTTCATCATCGCCATCTCCACCATCCAAGGTATCATCACCATCTTCCCCACCGAAAAGAAGATCGTTGTGGGCTTCACCATACAGTTTGTCGTCGCCATATCCTCCGAACAATGTATCATAACCATCAAAGCCCAGTAACACATCGTCACCTACTTCTCCTGATATATTGTCCTCGTTTTCTCCGCCATTAATTGTGTCATCACCATCAAAACCTAAAAGGACATCATTACCCAAATAGCCATCAATAATATCGTTTCCTTCGCGCCCATCTATGGTGTCATCCTCTGGACTTAGAGGGAAAATAACTCTGAAGTCTTCGCTTTCTGGAGTACCAATATATTCAGCCATATTAAATATTTTTTCCTTTAATTGATGATGATTTTAAAGTTCGGCTCGATCGTGCCAGCAAATATAAAATTACTTTGCCTGATTTAAACATTAGGAAATGAAAATAAAAAAGTTGATAAAGCAAAAAATACGTTTTTTTACTAGATTTTAACTTTTTAGCTCGTTAGTAAAATTTTGATGATGGCGTATAAATAAACAAATTGTTCCTCAGCAATAAAGCTTGCTATAAATTTAGAAATCAATAGTTTGTAAATAACAGTTAAACAATAAAAGTAATTTTATCTTGATTAATTTTATAATCAAAATAAAGGCGATCGCTTAATAAAAGTACAATTAATCTTTGTCTATTTTATTATCTATGTATTGGTTCAAGCTTTTCAATTTTTGCTCTAGAAAAATTGGAAAATTACAATAGTTTTTAGTAATTTGGCAGTTATTGTATCTAATAAGATTAAATCATTGATAAATAGAAATTTCACCCGCCAAAGGATATCAAAGAATCAAGAAGATTGATTTGGCGAGCGAATGCCTGCGCAGCAATTATCGTAAGAAGAGTTAAAGACCGATTAACAAACAGCCCAATAGCTTAACTTGTCACAGTTGGCTATTAGCTTTTAGCTAACTTAGTAATCACGATCGCACCCTTGATGCAATCGGATTTTTCGATTTCAGGTGGCATTGGCATAATGGCTCTATTGATATTGTTCCAGAAAATTTAAAGCCTGATTTCGTAAATCATAATACACTTGTGACTTAAGAATTTGCTTGCGATCGCGGGGATGAGGAAAAGGTACTTTTAAAATTTCGCCGATATTCGCTTCAGGGCCATTAGTCATAAGTATAATGCGATCGGACATATAAATTGCCTCGTCTACATCATGGGTAATCATCATTACTGCTTGTCGATGACTCTCCCAAATTTCTAAAACTTGTGCCTGTAGCTTTCTTTTGGTTAAAGCATCTAATGCTCCAAACGGTTCATCCATTAGTAACATTTTCGGGCGAGTAATTAGAGCGCGGGCAATTCCCACTCGTTGCTTCATCCCCCCAGAAATTTCATCGGGATATTTATCGGCAGCTTCGGTTAAATTTACCATTGCCAAATGTTCGTTGATTGAATCTACTTTTTCGGCACGAGTAGCTTTTTTATACACTTCATCTACCGCTAAACGAATATTTTCTTTGACTGTTAGCCAAGGCAGAAGAGCATAATTTTGAAACACCATCATTCTTTCTGCACCTGGTTGACGAATTTCTTTACCTTCTAGAGTAATTATTCCCGAAGTTGCTTTATCCAAACCTGCGATAATTCTGAGCATGGTTGATTTACCGCAACCAGAGTGACCAATTACTGAAATATATTCTTCTGCCCCAATAGTTAAATTAATGCCGTCGAGAATTACCGTTCGACCACCATTAGGTTTGGGAAAAGCTTTAATCAAATTTTCGATGACCAAAAATTCATCTTGGCTGCGATCAACCATAGTGTTGCTCATATCAGTGCTAGTAGAATTAAACATTTAATAACTCCTTTAAAAACTAAAGTACTTGCCCAGAAATAAATTTAAGACATAAAAATTGAGCGGGGTGCATTTGCCCGAATCTTAAAGCTGTTGAGATAACCGACTGGATCGCTGGGATCGAAAGCTTTATTGTCAATAAATGCCTCAGCCGACTCAACTTTAAAATCTTCTGTTGGACACTTAATTCCCATTTCGCTAGCAATTTCGCGATACAAATCAGTACGCCAAGCTGTTCGCGCAATTTTATCGGCATTTTTCGGAAACTTGGCAATTTGTTGCCAACGTGTTGCCTGAGTCATTAACCATAGGTTTTGTGATTGCCACAAAAAAGTAGAATGATCGTTGGGAACAGTCGAAACTTCCGCAGGCAAATCGTAGAATATAGTAGTCGCTATACTGTCAACAATTCGTTTTTGGTTGTCAAAACCACCATAATTGTAATTTCCGATAATTCCTGCACCAGTTATATTTGGCTTTGCCCCAGTATAAGAACGCTCCGAGACAATTTGAGCTACTTCTGTGCGATTTTCAGGCTTACTGCAATACTGACAAGCTTCAATCATTGCTTTAACTAAAGAACGGTAAGTTTTGGGATTCTCATTGATAAAAGATTCCATTACCGCCAAAACGCGATCGGGATGTCCGCGCCAGATTTCTCTACCTTGGGCAAAGGTAAAGCCAATACCCTCATTACCAGAAATTGCTCTGGTATTCCAAGGTTCTGCCACCATATAGGCTTGCATTGCGCCAATGCGCATATTAGTTACCATTTGAGGTGGAGCAGTAATCATAATGCGAAAGCCTGTCACCGGGTCTAAACCCGCAGCTGCGATCAAATAACGCATAAAGTATTCATAAATCGCCGAACTTAAAACTACGGCTAAAGACCTCTTTTCTGGAGGAGCATTACGAAAATAACCATCAAAATCTCGCCCAAATTGCTCTAAATTTCCTTGATAATCTTGCCAAGGGCGAATACCAGCATCCCAAAGTTCTTTACTCATGGTCATGGCATTTCCGTGACGATGAATAGTCATCGCAGCACACAAGGGAGCATGACGCGCGCCTTCTGCACCTGCTCTCGCGTTCATAACTGCACCAGAAACTACGGGAGAGGCATCTAGGCGACCAAATATGACACCATCACGAGAGTTTGCCCAACTAGCCTCACGACTTAAAGTTACATTCAAGCCATACTTGCGAAAAAAACCTTTCTGCCAAGCTACAGCAAAGGGCGCACAGTCATTAACGGGAACATAACCAATAGTTAAATTGGGTTTTTCTAAACTTTCAGGCTTGACAATTGGTTCGACGGCTAAGGCTGCTTTGGTTAAGCTTTTGGGGGCTTTACTACCACTAATAGCACAACTTGACAAGGCGATCGCGGACGCACTCGTTCCTAAGCCTTGTAGAAAGGCTCTTCGTTTTATTTTGTTATTCATTTCAATACTCCTGATTATTTATTGAGCTATTTGGCAACTAAGAACGGGCAGGACGATGAGTTACCCAGGTTTCTACTAAGCCCAAAATATAGTCAAGAATTAAACCAGTTATACCTATGACAAATACTGCCAAAAATACGGAACTAAGGTTGAGGCGACTCCATTCATCCCAGACAAAAAAGCCAATGCCGATTCCACCTGTCAACATTTCTACTGCCACAATTACCAACCAGGCAACCCCTAAACTAATCCGCAAGCCAGTAAAAATATAAGGCAGACTTGCAGGTAAAATAATCTTGAGAATTTTTTTCCAAGCTGGCATTTCTAGCATTTGCGCTACGTCTTGATAGTCTTTGGGGACGCTAGATACCCCCATGGCTGTGTTAATAATAGTTGACCAAAGAGAAGTAATAAAAATTACGAAAATAGCTGAAGGATCGGCAACATTAAAAATAGCTAAAGCGATCGGCAACCAAGCTAACGGAGAGACGGGTTTAAGAACTTGAATTATTGGATTGATCGCTAACATTGCAGGTCTTGACATTCCAATCAAAAAGCCTACAGGGATAGCCACCGCAGCCCCAATTAAAAAGCCGATGATTACCCGTCGCAAGCTAGCTAACAACAACCAACCCAGACCTAAATCTCCTGGTCCTCGACGATAAAAAGGATTAAAAATATAATCTAAATTTTCCGTCAATGCTTGTGGAGGAGTGGGCATTAGTTCAGGACGAAATAAGGCGATCGCCCACCAAACAGCAATCAATCCGACAAAACCTGCTAATGGTAATAAAAATGTGTCTCTAACAACTAGTGGTTTTGCCTTTTTCCAGGCAAACTGCCCAGCTACGGCAAACGTAGATAAATTCATATGTATAATCCTTATGGTTGAAATTGATCGAAGTATCAAAGATAAGGAATACTGATAAAAAATTGTTTAAATATTTTTCTTCAGTTTCCTCTCAAAGCCGACGAGGTTAGCTGACGGGCTAGGACTGAGAGATGTCCTTCTCTATCTATCGAGATTCGCCCCAAATTTGGGTCCCCCGTTTCTGAGTTAATTATTTAAATCAACTTGAATTAGGCTTAGCAATAAAATATGTGCTTTATTTCTGAGAATGCATATATACCATAAGATAGATTTTGACCGCGGAGGGCGGAGTACCGTTCACTCTAAACATCTAGGTAAAAATAATTACATTTCCACATATTTGTGTTGTAAATTAAATTCTTTCAGTTAAAGCACACTTATGGCGATCGCTGTTAATTGAACATACTTTTAGTTTTCCTTTAGTTAGCTACGTGCCTCAAGAGCTATGAAACCTTTAAGATTTATGATTAGCACTGTAATGTAGGCACAATATTACGTAAAGAGCAGTTAGTAACCAAGGATACTGATGAGAACAATTAAGTATTAAATATATTTTAATACCGTCTTTCCCTTCAATCTCCTCTCAAAGCCGACGAGGTTAGCTGACGGGCTAGGACTGAGAGATGTCCCTTTCTATTTTCCGTAGAAATAAGCCCCAATATTGGATCCCCCGTTCTCATAGTCTTGCTTGTGATTCAAGCTTGACTGTAAGATTTGGCTGACTGAACTTCATTATTTGTTTTTTAGAAATTAAACTATTGATTTGTCTTTTGGGTGTCTTTTTGATGTCAATTTTGACAAATTATCACCAGAAAGTCTAGGGCATAGTTACACAATTTAAAGTCCTGGTGACTTTCGATTATATTTTAGCGATCGCGATAGTAATTAGTATTGTCAGCAGCAATGAACACAAATGATTTATCTGTTTACCGACTAATTCTAGGTTTTTGCTCGATCATTAATCGTGAAGCTTGACGAATTTGACGATTTATCTCTCCAGCTATTTTTGAGAATTGGTATTATTTCTGCTTCTCCCTAATAATTTATCCCGCAACTTAAGAATGCGATCGCGATATTTAGCTGCTTCTTCAAACTCAAGATCTTTGGCTGCTTGTTTCATTTTGGCTTCTAGCTGTTCGATAAGGGCGGGAATTTTCTCTAGAGATAGTTCAGCCGATTTCTCGTAAACTTCCTCTAGCTGTTCGGAGTTTAAACGGCGAGAAATATCTAAGAAAGCCAGAATCGAATTCTCTTCATTTTTAATAATTGGCTTGGGAGTAATGTTGTGGCGTTTGTTGTAAGCAATTTGAATATTACGTCTTCTTTCAGTTTCTTCAATTGCCTTTGCCATACTTTTAGTCAGATTATCGGCATACAAAATTGCCTGTCCCTGCACGTGACGGGCAGCCCTACCAATAGTTTGAATAATCGAACTTGCCGAACGTAAAAAGCCTTCTTTATCCGCATCAAGAATTGCTACCAAAGATACTTCTGGCAAATCTAAACCTTCCCGCAATAGGTTGACCCCGATTAAAACATCAACATCGCCCCTGCGTAGAGACTGTAAAATTTCGATTCGTTCAATTGATTTAATTTCCGAGTGCAAATATTGAACTTTGATATCTCGTTCGGCAAAATATTCGCTTAAGTCTTCTGACATTTTTTTCGTCAGGGTGGTAATTAAAACCCGTTCTCCTTTGGCAATGCGATCGTGAATTTCGCCAAATAAATCGTCTACTTGTCCCTCTGTGGGGCGAACTAAAATTTCGGGATCGATTACTCCTGTAGGTCGAATAATCTGCTGGGCAACCCGATCTTCTGACTGTTCCAATTCCCATGTTGCAGGAGTTGCCGAAACAAAGACACACTGATTTACCTTGGACCAAAACTCATCAGCTTTTAACGGGCGATTATCCGCAGCAGAGGGCAGTCTAAAGCCATGCTCGATTAAAACCTTCTTCCTAGCGCGATCGCCATTATACATCCCTCGCAGTTGGGGTACGGTAACGTGAGATTCATCAATTACCAATAGCCAATCATCAGGAAAATAATCGATCAAACATTCTGGTGGTGAACCTGGTTTTTTCCCTGCTAAATGTCGAGAATAGTTTTCTACGCCGTTACAATAGCCAACTTCTTCTAAGAGTTCTAGATCGTAGCGACAACGCTGTTCTAATCTTTGGGCTTCGAGTAGCTTATTTTCACTTTCGAGTTCAATTAAACGGGCTTCTAATTCCTGTCTAATATTTAAACAAGCTATTTCTAATCTTGACTGGGGTGTAACAAAGTGACGGGCGGGATAGATATTAATCCCATTCAGACTTTGTAAAATCTCTCCTGTAACTGGATCGACGTAACGCAAGGCTTCGATCTCATCGCCAAAAAACTCGATCCGAATTATCCGATCTTCATAAGCAGGAACAATTTCTAATACATCTCCCTTGACTCGAAATCTTCCCCGTTCAAGTTCAATATCGTTACGGGAATACTGAACAGTCACTAAATCTCGCAATAATTCCCGTTGATTAACTTCCATACCCAGTTTAAGCGGTACGGCGGCATTGAGATACTCGGCGGGCATTCCCAAACCATAAATACAGCTAATCGAGGCGACAACAATTACATCTCGACGTTCAAAAAGCGATCGCGTTGCTGAGTGACGCAACATATCAATCTCATCGTTAATTGAAGCCGTTTTCTCAATATAAGTATCGCTGACGGGAATGTAAGCCTCAGGCTGATAGTAATCGTAATAACTGACAAAATATTCTACTGCATTGTCCGGGAAAAACAAGCGTAACTCATTGCACAACTGGGCTGCTAAGGTTTTATTGTGCGCCAATACCAAAGTTGGCTTTTGCACATTGGTAATCAGGTTGGCTACGGAAAAAGTTTTACCTGTACCTGTTGCCCCTAGTAAGGTTTGAAAGCGGTTTCCTTGCTGTAATGAGTCGGTTAATTGGGCGATCGCTTCAGGCTGATCTCCCCCTGGTTCAAAGGGTGATTGCAGGTTAAATAAGCTCATTTAAATAAATATTTATCTAATCATCTTTAAAAATAGCGCAGATTGCCAGATTAGTTCATTTGTTTTATCGATATATATTACAACGAAGATAGTATCTTGGACCACGATTTCGATTTTAAGTTGAGGGGATGGAGAAAAAGAAACGATAATAATTAAATCGATGGCGTTGCTGATTTAAGTAATGACATATTTGCGTAGCTTATCCTTTAGGACAAAATAATACTGTTTGAAGCTCTTAGCTCTTAGCTTTGCGTCAATAGCTTTCCTGACTTATTAATTTCTTTAACCCAAGCTAACGTTAAATTTCCAACCTAGAGATATTCTTCCCATTTCTCAAATAGCCGCAAGATTATCCAGGTAACTACTGCTACCACTAACCCTAGAATCCACAATCCGCAGCCGACAGTAATTCCTAAAGCAGCAGAAACCCAAATGGCGGCTGCGGAAGTTAAACCTTTTCCTTTAGACTCGCGTAAAATTGTTCCACCGCCAATAAATCCAACTCCACTAATAACACCAGAAATAGCTCTGCCTAAGACATCTAAATTCTGTTCTGCTGCACCTATTTCAATCGGGACAAGTACCACTAACGCAGAACCAAAACTAACCAGCATAATGGTTCTCAGCCCTGCTGGTTTCTTTTTAGTTTCTCTTTCCAAGCCAATAATTGCACCAGCTAAGAGAGCAACACCTAAGCGCAATAAAACACCTTGCCAACCAAGAGGAGAAAAAGAAGAAGTTTGTAACAATTTTTTTGCAACCAAATGTTATTAAATATATTTTCATCATTGAACTTACTGGCACAATCAGTAATAAGATACAAATCTTTTTTAAGGCGGTTAAATATTTTGGTAGACAAAGCGCGATCGCTATTAATCATTTAGCGAAGAGCTCTTCGCTAAATGATAGTTATCGCCGACAAGATTTTTGACGCAAAAGCTGATAGCATTCGCAAGCATTGTCTTCTAAAGCTTCCCGATTTAAAATAGTAATTTTGCCACGGGAATAACAAATACATCTTTTTTGCTGAAGAATACCTGCTGCTAAGGTTACGGTCGAACGACGAACTCCTATTATATTACTGATCAACTCCTGAGTCAGAGGCAGTTCATCAGATTGACTTAAATCTTGAACCATCAGCAGCCAACGAGCTAGACGTTCTTCAATTATATGATGACGGTTACAAGCTGCTAGTTGAGCAACCTCTTTTAGTCTGGTGTCGGCGTAGGTAAGCAATAGCCTCTGCAATTCTCCTCCTCGCTCGAACTCGCGTTTTAAAACCCGAGCAGAAATTTTCATAGCACTATCTGCTACTAAAACAAGAACCTGACTACAACTATAATTATTGCCAAAAATAGCTGGAAGACCAATCATTCCCGTAGCGCCGATTAAACCAATTTCAACAGTCGAACCATTACTCAATTTAAAAGATGAAGAAAACACTGCATTTTTGGGAAAATAAACAGTTTCCATCCTTTGTGAAGTCTCATAGAGAATTGTTTCCGCAGCCAAAGAAACAGACGTTAAATGAGGCTTTAAACGTTGATATTCAGCTTCTGGCAAAGCTGCTAAAAAATGATTAAGCGATCGCGAAACAATTTGTGACATAGGAAACCTCTTTTTATCGTGCAGATATTGAAAAAAATGTTGAATAAACTATTGATAAAATCTACGAACAAAAATCATCAAATAGTCTTATGGAAAGCTGACCGCAGAAGTTGTATTACCGTTTATTTAGAGAATAGATATTCCTCAAGTTCGTTTGAAGTTTTCTTTGATGATTGCTTCTTAATTAAGAAAAATTTAGATCAGCACAAAAGTTAAATAAAAAGGCTTGTTCCCTAACAAGCCTTTTTATTTTCGAATATTTTTCAGGTTATTTGTGTACGTAATCGAACACAAGCGAATTTTTAATTAATAATTTAAAGCGAAAAATAATTATTTATATCTTTAGTTAGATGAAATTATTTTTTACTGCTAAATAAACTCAAATACTGTTGATTAATTGCTCTTTAAACTATTGAATCTAGATAATTAAACGTAATTTAAATTAATTGTAATATTTCTGACTTTAAAATATTATCTATTTTTAAAATAAAGACTTAATTTTTATCAGACTAAAGATATAATTTTTGCTCAAAAATTAAAATATAATTTTCAATACCCAACAAATTAATCTAGACGCGCTACTAGCAAGTCTATTATATTTTTGAGAAATAGTATAATTAATAATATTTAATATTTTTCCTTCCTAAGTTAGATAAATTTCTCAAGTAACTTTAGCACAATAAAAATGTAGAACTATAAGATAATTAACTATATGACTACTAATAAACTTCAACGCGCCGTTGGCACTTTTGCTACCCGCCAAGATGCTGAATCTGCGCTACGGGAACTACGAGATGCAGGATTCAATATGGATCGAGTTTCGGTAATTGCCAAAGACGTTGAACCACAAGAACAGATGGGCGGTGCAGAAGTGAAACCCGCTAGCGATCAAGCTCAAGGTGGTGCAGCAGCAGGAGCAACCGCAGGAGCAGCAACTGGCGGACTAATGGGGTTGATTGGCGGGTTAGGTGTAATCGCTCTTCCAGGCGTTGGTGTAGTAGCAGAATTGGGAATAATTTTAGCTAATACTTTACTCGGTAGCGGTATCGGCGCAGCAGGCGGCGGTTTAGTCGGAGCTTTAATTGGTTGGGGAATTCCCGAAGATCAAGCTAGGTATTATGACGACATGATTTCTCAAGGCAAATATATAGTTTTGATGGAAGGGACACAAGCTGAAATCAGTGGTGCAGAAGCTATCCTGACAAACAGACGCATTCAAGATTGGAGTATTTATAATACGATGGGAGGTACTTATCCTAATACTGGAATGGGTATTTTTTAAAACTTTACGGGTAGGTTCAATAATACTAAAGCCTTCAGTAGATCACTTTAACATGATGTAAGTTAACCATGATAAAGGTTTTGCTATAATAATACGCTCAAAAATGGGGATAAGAATTACAACTCTATTCCCACAAAAGACAAATAGATTAACGGCGTTGGTGAATTGAGGTATATTTTTTTAAGCTCATAACATTTTATTGAATTAAAAAACCTCCGTTGTAGGAATCGAACCCGAAGGGCTACGAACAAAAAAATTTGCTACGTTATACTTTAAATCACTAACGCCAGATAACAAATATATTATCTGTAAATCAGCGAAATCACTTAAATCATTGCTTCAACGACGGGATGGACAAAGAAAGCGATCGCATTATCTTCATGCTGCGATTGAGTTGACTTTTATAGATATATTCATTAAAAGCAAGTGAGTTGCCTCAAAAAGATTAGACTTCCTCGTTTTAGTCCTGCATTATACCTAGACCAGTTGCCAATGCGGTATTCATTCTTCATTGATAGGTTTTGGTTGTGGTCAACTTCAATCTAGCATTTTCGAGTTTCTACTCTTGGCAAGTTTATTTATGCAACAACGCCGTTTGAAACTAAAAGCATTAAAAAAACAGCTTCCTCTCCGCTGAAAATAAAGCTGTTGATGAATTTATGATTTTAGCTCAATAATTGCTAGCTATTCTCTATGTAACTCAAAGCTTGAGCATAATCAATAATCTTAACCACCTACAGAAGGAGGCGAAGGTCTGAATCCACCAGATAGCTGCTGTTGCTCTTTTTTGCTTAAAGGAACAAATAACTCGTTGGATTTAGCCTGCTTTTTAGCGTTCGCTGTGATTTTTTGCATCTGTCTAAGTATATATAAAGTCTACAAAACTAATATACTCGATTAATTTATTTTGCGTAAGTGCTTTGGCTTGTATTTACAATATCTTTATATTTTATGCTTTGTTGTTAATCCAAAATATGTCAGTTACAGGTAAAAACGCAGTAAGTATAAATATAAACTTTTTCAGAAATATTACTTAGAATTTAGCTTTTATCAATTCCCCTTGAGTATTAACTGCTTCATTGAGAATTTGTATTTATAACTTAAACAGCAGCTTCTTTCTGTAGCGAACTATAATTAAACTTTTAAAAAAGTAGGTGTTTTTTAACTCAAATTAAGCTCAAATATAAGTTAAAAGTAATGTTTGCTTCAGATTTTTCCTATTTTTGTAGCTTGAACCTTTCATAAGGTTACTAAATTGCCAGTAAGAAGGAATCAAATACTAATCTTTTTCCGCCTGCTGTTTTTTTCGGCACCGTTTGGGGAAACATAGGCATAAATCTTCCTGTTATGGGCTAGTTTGCATGAAATTCTCTCTCGCCACTCAAAAGAACTATCGCTACTGTTGGACTATTTTTCCTGCTAGTTTTTATGTCTGCTGTGGTGCAGTCTCAGCGCAAATAGTCCCCGACGGTACTTTGCCCAACAATACGCAGGTGCTAAACAACGGTGACCTAATCGAGATTACTGGTGGCACAACCGCAGGCAGTAATTTGTTTCATAGCTTTAGCCAGTTTTCTATACCTACAGACCATACTGCTTTGTTTAATAACGCGGTAACTATCGAGAATATTATCAGTCGCGTAACTGGTAGTTCGATCTCAGAAATTGACGGCTTGATTCAAGCTAACGGCACTGCCAACCTGTTTCTAATTAATCCTAACGGTATCATCTTTGGCGAAAATGCAGCCTTAGATTTGGGTGGTTCATTTATCGGCAGCACTGCTGCAAGTATTAAGTTTGCTGATGATAGTGAGTTTAATGCCGTTAATCCTCAAGCATCGCCTTTACTAACGGTCAATATTCCTATTGGTTTACAGTACGGTGCAGATAGCGGCAATATTATCGTACAGGGAAGCGGTCACAACGCTTTCTTAGATTACAATACTTTTACGGTCAACCGATTTGAACGTAGCTTAGGTTTAGCGGTAGCCGAAGGCAAGACTTTGGGGTTAGGGGGTCACAATATCTTCCTTGAAGGAGGCAATCTTACTGCTGCGGGGGGCAATATCGAACTGGGAAGTATTGCCGAAGCAGAAACAGTTAAGCTAATCGGCAACGAATCTGGCTGGAGCTTTGACTATAGTGAGATAGATCTTAAGACAGGGGAGATTACTCTTAAGGATGCAGCATCAATTGATGTTAGCGGTGCAGGTAGTGGCAATGTTAACCTACAGGGTGATGTCGTCAGTCTGACTGATGGCTCGGCCATTTTTGCCGAAACTGAGGGAGATGTTGCGGGAGGATTGACTCAGATCGAGGCTAATCAGCTAAATATCATTGGGACTGACCCCGATCTTTTATTGCCTAGCTCAATTTGGAGCGATGTCTATCTTGATGCTACAGGTAATGGGGGAGATGTGCTGATTGAAACGGATAGTTTGTTATTGGAAGGTGGGGGACAGGTTAACGTTAATACCTTTAGTTTTGGTAATGCAGGAACATTAACCGTTAATGCTAAAGATATTAAAGTCATCGGTGGATCAGATGGTGGCGACTTTATTAGTGCTTTATCTGCTCAGGCTGATATTTTCCTGACCGGTAGGGGTGGAGATATTCTGCTGAAAACCGACAATTTATTGATTAGCGATGGAGCGCAGGTAAGTATCGGCACCTTCGGAGAGGGAGATGCAGGAAATTTAACGATCCAAGCTAAAGATATCAACTTAACTGGTACTTCAGAATTTTTTTCTGGTGGTTTGTTTGCTTCCACTGTGGGAGAAGGTAATGGGGGAACTTTAAGTATAAAAACTGACACTCTGTCGATCGGTGATGGCGCACAGATTGCCACAACTGCTTTTTCCTCTGGAGATGCAGGAAAGCTAGATATTACGGCAAATGACCTTGAAATTGTCGGTAATTTTAAAATTTTCCCCAGCGGTATATTTGCCTCCACCCAAGCACGAGGAAATGGCGGTAATTTGACCATAAACACTGATTCTTTATTTGTTGCCCATGGCGCACAGATCAATGTAGGTACTTTTGGTAGCTATGGAGACGCAGGAAAGCTGGATATTACAGCCAAAACAGTTAAATTAGTTGGCAGTTCTGAGTTTGGGGCAAGCGGGATTTTTGGCAATGCCGTGGTTGGTACGGGAAACGGAGGCAATATCAACTTGAATAGCGATCGCCTTTCGATTCAAGACGGTGCAACTATCAACGTGAGTAATTTTCGCAGTCGAGGCGAAGATAGCGGAGATGGAGTAGCAGGCAGCATCAATATTACGGCTAATTCATTAAAATTAGATAGTTCCGATCCCGAATCATCTAGCAGCATTACCGCTTCGACTAGTAATGGTGGTGGGGGCAATATCAACCTCAATATTGCTGGCAATATTGCTCTAAATAATAACAGCGAAGTTAGTGCCATAACGATGGGAAACGCTAAAGGAGGTGACATCACCGTCAATGCTAACAATTTTTTGATTGATCGAAGTCGAGTTGCGGTTAATAGTTCTCAACTGGGAGATGCGGGCAATATTGAGATTATGGTTAACAATCTCAATGTCAATCGCGGATCGATCAATGCTACTTCTCTTCGCACAGGTGGTGGAAATATAACTTTATCAACCGACTTGCTCTTTTTGAAAAATACTAGTCCGATTAGTACCAGCGTCTTTGATAGTACTGGTGGTGGAGGTGATATCACAATTAATAGTAATTATGTCATCGCCAGAGACAACAGCGATATTCGCGCCAATGCCTTTAGAGGAGATGGCGGAAACATTAACATTACCACCAACGTTATTTTACTTACCCGCGATGTAGATATTGATGCCTCTTCAGAATTTGGTTTGGATGGCGTAGTAGAAATTAACAGTCTCGATAATCAAGATCGCTTTGAATTTAGCAAACTACCAGAAAATGTGACCGATCCTGCTTCTCTGATTGTTTCTTTTTGTACAAGAGATCCAAAAGAGACTTTTATCGCTACAGGGAAAGGCGGAATAGCCGAAAATCCGGGGGAAAATTTGCAGGGAGAAGCAGTCTGGGAAGACTTCCGCGATCTAGCTAGTGTCTCATCCGCTACTGCCGCACCTAATATCCTAGAAGCAAAAGCCTGGAATATTAATGCCAATGGCAATGTTGAATTATTAAGTTATGTACCTCAAGATCTTGAGGCAATGTTTAATCACTGTCAAGAATAGCTCATAACGCCGAGGTCGAGATTAAGTATACCCCTCATCCAGACTATTTACGCCCCTCTTTGCCCAGTGACTTCTTACCTCCTGTCAGTCGTTGGATAACTTTGGGCGGCGTATTTTTGAGTACCGCCGTCGGTGCAGTGGTAGTTTTGGCTGCCGTTACTCCCTATCGGGCGACGATTAAAGCGACTGGCAAAATTCGTCCAGAAGGTGGAGTCAGGGTGATTCAGTCGGCGATCGCTGGAAAAGTTAAAAGTATTACCGTCAAGAATTATCAGACAGTTCAAACGGGAGATATTATTGCCTATTTGAATGATGCTCAATTACTTATTCAACAACGCCAGCTACAGACAAATAAGCAGCAAAATCTCAGACAGCTAACTCAACTTGAAGCCCAGATAGCAGCGGTTGAACGCAAGCTAATAGCTGAAACCAAGCGCATCAATAGCACCATCAACTCTGCTCGCGCCGAACTAAAACAGCAACAACGCCAACATCAAGATCGGCAAATTACCGCCCAAGCAGAAGTCAAAGAAGCCAAGGCAGCCTTAAACTTTGCCCAAGATGAATATAGCCGATATCGACAATTAGTCAATACGGGAGCAACTTCGAGCCTCCAACTCAAGGAAAAAGAAGCTGCATTAGAAACTGCCGTTGCCAGATTGGACAAAATAAAAACGGCTCTCAATCCTAGCCTGTCTGCAATCGAGATTGCTCAACAGGGCATCGCACAAGAACAGGCTGAAAGAGAAGCTGCGATCGCCAGCCTGACGGGAGAACAAGAACAATTAATCCAGCAGCAAACGCAAGTAGAACAAAGCCTGAGTCAAAATAGAGAGGGATTAGAACAAGTAGCTTTTCAACTAGAAAACACGGCTATTCGTACCCCCATAACAGGAACGATTCAACAACTAAATCTGCGTAATAGTTCCCAAGTATTGCAACCTGGGGATCTGGTGGCGCAAATTATTCCCAATGATGCTTTTCTAACTGTAAAAGCTTTGGTAGCCCCGCAGCATATTGAAAAAATTGAGTTGGGGCAAACCGCACTGATGCGGATCTCGGCTTGTCCCTATCCCGACTATGGTGTGCTGGCTGGTAAAGTTACTGCCTTGTCTCCCGATAGCCAAATTGAAGCTAATCGTGCTGCTAACTACGAGGTAATTGTTCAGCCTCATGACACATTTTTAAACGGCAAAAAAGGTAAGTGTCAAATTAAAGCAGGTATGGAAAGCCAGGTAGATATTGTTCTTAGAGAAGAAACAGTTCTAACTCTTCTACTACGTAAAGCCAGATTACTAGTTGATTAGCGATCGCATTTAACTATTTAAACTACGTAATCCTGATACTGCTCAATTCTTTTTAAACCATCAGGATGTCCGGCAAATTCCACTTGTCCCGCCTCGAGCAATACAACCCAATCAGATTTAACAATAACGCGGGGTCGATGGCTGATCGAGATAGTTGTTTTCCCGTGTCTAGCCGCTAGAAGTTGACTCAAAACTAAGTTTTCAGTCGTAGGATCGAGAGCGTTAGTCGCCTCATCTAAAATCAGCACTGGCGGATCGCCAACAATCGCCCTCGCTAAGGCTAACCTTTGTCTTTGCCCCCCAGAAATATTTGCCCCAAACTCGCCTAAGATGGTGTTGTACTTATCTGGTAATTCACTAATAAATTCATCGGCAACGGCAATTTGACAAGCCCGAACAATGTCTTCAAAGCTAACATGGGGATTACTCCAGCGAAAGTTATCCACAATAGTACGACTCCAAAAAAAGGCTTCTTGTGGCACTAAAACAACTTGCGATCGCAAACATTCTATGGCCAGATCTTGGAGATTATATTTACCCAGGCGAATATTGCCCGACTCAGGAGGATAAAGTCCAGCTAATAGTTTTATGAGAGTGCTTTTGCCACAGCCAGACTGACCGATAATCGTGGTTACCTTGCCTCCAGGAATGGTTAAAGAAAAATTTTCAAACAAATTATAGTTACCAGGATGAGCAAAGACCAGATTAGCGCAGCTTAGATCTTCCTCTCCAGATATCTCTGCCCAATGATAGTCTTTGTCATCAGCAATCTCGGCAGGAGTATTGATTACTTCGGCCAAACGTTCGGCAGCAATTCTAGCTAAAGCAAATTCTTCGATCCAACTGACAAGATAAATTCCTAGATTAATTACATTGGTGTTGAGGCTATTAAAAGCTACCAACTGACCCAGAGTTAGCTGCTGTTTAATTACCAAAGTCCCGCCATACCACAACACAAAAATCTTACCCAACCCCGAAAATAATCGAGAAGAAACTAGATTAACAATTCCCAGTTGAATCGTACTAAAGCTAAGACTGGAAAAGCGAGCAAAACGGTTTTGAGTCTCAGACCAAGCCTGGGGCGCGGCATTAGCAGCCTTGAGAGTCAACGCACCTTTAAAAGATTCCAATAAAAAACCTTGATTTTCCGCATCAGCCACAATTACCTGTCTCGTTTTTTGCTGCATTACGGGGAAAAATAAAATTGTCGTGACAAACATCAACACGACGATCGCTGCCACACTTGCTGTTAGCTGCCAACTATATAACAGCATCAGACCGAGAGAACAAGCTGCGGTAAATAACCAGACTGGAAGTTGCAGCAGAATTTGCGACAGCAACTGATTTAATTCTCGAATATCCTTTAAACGGCTAACCACCTCATTACTGCGATGGGTTTCATAATAATCTAGGGGTAAGCGTAAAATTTGCCGTCCAAACTCCAAGGCAATGCCTAATTCTAAACGTTGGCTAAAGTGGGTAATCAAAATAGCCTGTACCCACTCTAAAGCACTGGCAATCATCGTCATCACCGCCATGGCGATCGCAATTCGCACCAGCAGTTGACTATCTCCCCTAACTAAGACATCATCCGTCAAGATTTGAATTAAAATTGGTGTCGCCAGTAGCAACAGCCCAATAATTAAATTCAGCAGCAATGCCTCTAACAAAATTAAGCGATAGGGGCGCAAACTTTTAACCAGCTGCCAAATTCCCCCAATCTGGTCATCTTGAAGCTGAAAAAACGTTTCCTGTGGCTCTAACAGCAGCATTACGCCATTTTTCCAACCCTCTAACAGTTGTTGGAGACTCAGACGGCGTATACCAATCGCTGGATCGGCAATTATATATTGTTTTTGTTGCTTACCGTATAAGACTACCCAATGCTCACCTTTCCAATGAATAATCGCAGGTAAGGGAGCTTCATTTAACCGTTCAATTAGTTCATCTGTGGCGCGAACTGCATAAGCATCAAACCCGATCGCTTCTGCACCCTTATTTAACCCCAGCATATTTGTTCCTAACTGTCCCGTCCCCACTACCTGTCTAATATGACTCAGACTAAAATTACGTCCGTGGTGCTTAGCAATGGTTGCCAGACAAGCTGCTCCACAATCCTCTTCATTGTGTTGACGCACACATTTATATAACATCAATGATCTAAAGTGTTGAGCAATCTAGAAAATACGACTATTCAGTTTCACCAGTCAAAGCTACATCATTACTCAGGATAAAGCAATTCACGCAAAGTTTTACATAAGTTCATTAGGCGTTGCTAATTCATAATACGAAACCAATGATGATACTTTTTTTGGCTATTAGCTGCGCAAATCGAAGATTTGCCAGTCCTAAAGGATATATCGAAGTGTATCCCTTTAGGGACACCTTCGGATATCGTCGTAAGACTCGTCGGCTTTTGGGTAAGAATATTCTTACCCAAAACACGACGGGACGATCTGCCCTAAAGGATTAGTGCCTGGAGGCACGTCCGCGTACGCGCTGCGCTCTTAGCTTTTAGCTTTCGAAAATAGATTGAAGATCTCAATCCAATTGTTTATGTCTCACTTCAACAACGCCGTTTATTAGCATTGCCTTGTCTTAACCGTCTAAAAAATGGTTGTTTAAGCTTAATTTTGGGAATCATGGAATTAAAGCTATATTTCTCATCTAATAGAAGCTTGATTAATTAAAAAAGTTCTATGTCAACTTACTCGAATCAGCGAAAACCTAGACCAATCAGTTATTATTTCTTGTTGTTGTGTGCAGGAGCGATCGCCGAGTTAGTTATCAATATTGCTGCCAGCACAGTATTAATCCAGCCTAGTATCGCTGCTACCAACTCAGAATTATCATCTCAGGCAAATTTATTACCCGCAGGTCGATTGGCTTATCAGGCAGGAAGATATCAAGAGGCAAAAATACTATGGCAAAAAGCATACAGACAGTTTGTCGCAGCTGGTAACATCATTGCTCAAGCTCAAAGTCTCAATTATTTAGCTTTAACCTGCCACAAATTAGGGGAATGGCAACTTGCCGAACAATATCTGGCTCAAAGTCTTCAACTGCTCCCAAGGCATGATTCGGATGTAAACGGGCTAAAAATTACCGCCCAAACCTTAAATACTCAAGGCAGATTAGAGCTAGCCAAGGGCAAAACAGAGGCAGCTTTAGCAAGTTGGCAACAGGCAGCAGTAATTTATCAGCAAATTGGCGATGAAGAAGGATTATTAGGAGTTACAATCAACCAAATTCAAGCATGGCAGAGTTTTGGGCTATACCGTCGCGCACAGAAAAGATTAAAGCAGATTGCGCCTAAATTTGCCGCACAAAGCGACCTTAGTTTAAAAATTATCGGTCTACGCAGCCTGGGTACTGCCTTGAGAGTAACGGGAGATTTAGAAGCTGCATATAAGACGTTACACCAGAGTGTTACTTTGGCTCAAAAATTGAATTTACCTGAAGAAGCCAGTGCCTCACTTTTTAGTTTGGGTAACACCGCTGTATCTTTAAAAGATTATGAACCAGCAATTGACTTCTATCAACAGGCTGCTGCGCTCACGGCTCGACCGCTACTCAAGATAGAAGCACAGCTCAACCAGCTAAATCTATTTGTTTTGACTGCACAATGGCAACAGGCAGAAGATTTGCGTAATCAGATCCAAGCTGACCTAGCCAACTTGAGCGTCAATCCCAGTCGTAAAGTAGTCTATGCCCGCGTTAATCTAGCTAAACGTTCGATAGAGCTAAACGATCGCACTAAGAACCCCAAATATTTCAATCAAACTAAAGACTTATTACAAGTGGCAATGCAGCAGGCTCAAGAGCTAGAGGATCTCCAAGCAGAGTCCTATGCTTTGGGCGTACTGGGGCATCTCTATGAAAAAAATCAGCAGCCAGCAGAGGGCAGCAAATACACCAAACGCGCAGTCTATCTGGCTCAACAAATCAGCAATGATGATTTAACCTATCAGTGGCAATGGCAATTAGGCAGATTATATCGGACTTTAGATAATCATCAAGGTGCGATCGCTTCTTATAGTGAAGCCGTCAATGCTTTGGAATCGCTGCGGGGCGATTTAGTAGTAACCAATAGAGATGCTCAGTTTTCTTTCCGCAACAACATTGAACCTGTTTATCGCGATCTGGTCGATCTGTTACTTACTGTCAGAAACGGTCGTCCCGTCAGTCAAAGCTACTTATCACAGGCAAGACAAACTATTGAATATCTTCAGCTAGCCGAATTAAATGACTTCTTCCGAGAGGCTTGTATTGATGCTACCCCAACCAATATTGATCGCGTCGATCTTGAGGCTGCGGTGATCTATCCAATTATTTTAAGCGATCGCCTTGAGGTAGTAGTCAGCTTACCCGATAAATCTCTACGCCACTATACCCATGTCATTGCTCAAACAAAATTAGAATCGATTATCGAAAGGCTACGTCAAACTCTACAAATTAGAAGTCGTCGTCAATTTTATGCCCCAGCCCAAAAGCTTTATCGCTGGTTAATTACCCCTGTTTTAAAAGACTTAGCAGACAACAACATCAAAACTATTGTCTTTGTCCCCGACGGTACTTTTCGGAATATTCCTCTAGCTGCGCTTCATGATGGCAAGCAATATTTAATTGAACAATATAATGTCGCTCTGACTTCAGGACTACAGCTTCTTGCCCCTGTACCTCTTGAAGAAGTGAAACTCAGAACTCTGGCAGCGGGTATTACCCAACAAAGACGGGGTTTTTCGGCTTTGCAGTACGTCGATCGAGAATTAACTAATATTCAAAATCAAACTGACAGTAAGGTGTTGCGGGACGATCGCTTTACTCAAAAGATTCTGCGCGAAAATGTTGCCACTGACCAGTTTCGCATTGTTCATATTGCTACCCACGGCCAATTTAGCTCTAATCTAGAAGATACTTTTCTCCTTGCCTGGGATAGTAACATTGGCATTAAGGAACTCGAAAACATCCTCAAAAGTGTCGATCCCAAGCAAAAAAAAGCGATCGAGCTATTAGTCCTTAGTGCTTGCGAAACTGCATCAGGTGATAAGAGAGCTACTTTAGGTTTAGCAGGGATAGCAGTGCGGGCAGGAGCTAGAACTACTTTGGCTACTCTCTGGACAGTATATGATGAGTCTACCGCTATGACTATGAGTGATTTTTATCAGCAAATTACTCAACCACAACGATTAAATAAAGCTCATGCTCTACGCCAAGCTCAGTTAAGTCTACTCCACTCTCGCGATTTCAAACATCCCTACTATTGGGCGGCTTTTGTCATGCTGGGCAATTGGCTATAGATTGGGGATCGGCAATTACTGAGCTAATACTTCTCGTTTAACAAGTGTTGATTAATTACAGCGGCTTTTATCAGGCGACTTACCTGCGTAACTTACAAAACTAATTGGCTTGCGCAATCCCCGAAGCTAAGAGCTAAAAGCTAATAACCAATAACTAATAACTAAAAAGGGTTAACCGAGAAGTATTGATTACTGAGCTAAATTTCTGGCTTTAGCTACCTGACCAAAAAAGTCTAAATATTGTAAATGTCCCCCAGGAAAAACGAAATTTAAGGTTAGAGGATCTGTTGTATCTCCAGAGTCGCCTGGGCCTTGGATGACTTTAACTGCTTGAGGATCGCTATGGTCTAGCTTGAGTGCCTGACGGTTTTTGACCTCTCCGCCACTGCTGTCTACATAAATAACTACATTATCGGTATCAAACTCTCTACCCAAGGCTTGGATTAGTTCCAAAAATCCGCGATCGCTTCCGCCCCGCTTAAACTCAATCTGACCGTCTTTTTTTACTGCTTTGCTGGTTACCGTATCCCCTACCCCAACTATAGTTGGCATGATTTCAGTCGCAAAGTTGTCTCTAACTAATTTAAGCAAATCTTGCTGTTTACTAGGAGCTTCTCTGGCATTAAACTCTTTTCCTAAAGGATATTCACCAGTTTGTAAGTAATAGTAATGGTTGAGAATAACTAATACTCCCACTTCCTTAATTGCTCCCCGCAGCATAAACTGAAAGTCGGTAGTCCCCGAATCATTACCTTGGGCTGGCTGCATAATTTCTACTCCATGCTCATCTCTGCCTAAATTGGGAGCATAATGCACAAAAAAGGAATCTGCTAAACCCTGTTCTTTTGCTTCTTGCAGCAAACGATCTGTTAGTCTTTTCATTTCTTGTTGAAGCTCGGCATATAGCTCAGGGCGATCGCTAAATATTTCATGAAAAACGTTGAGATTTGCTGTAGGCGAGACTTGATTATCTAATACCGTCGCTTGGATATATTCTGCTAATTGAGCTTGGTTAAGACTATATTTCGGCTGCTGACCTAATTGTCGTAGATAATCGGCTACTTTATCTGGTATTGATTTTAAAAACGCCATTTCTGGATCACTTACCCCTGGATGCTCGACTTTGCCATAACAATCTTGCCACTGTACCCCCCCTCCAGCTAAACCTGGCAAATACATCCCTTGTTCACTGACTAAACTGTTACCATCCAAAGTTCGTTCAACAATACCGTTAACTCCTCGCTGACCTATATGTTCACCATTAGTTAAGACAAAAAAATGATTGCCCAAAGCTTTGACTGATTCGAGATATCGAGCTTCCATCACCCGCGTTAATGGGTCTTTGACCAACCCCATACATACACCGTCAAGGTCTTGAATAATTAGCATATTCTCTCGCTCAATCAGCATTTGACTGAGACTTTGATGATCTAAGGATAGCGATCGCGAGGACAGAGAAGCATCTTTAACAGTCATAATATTTAGTATGTTCCATGATTAATTACAGGTAGGCACACATAAAATTAATACCATTAATTCAACCGCACAGAATGAATTTTTATCCCGTCCTAGTCTATTTTATAGGAGCGTTTTTAGCAGGATTTTTATTACTTCAAAATCCTAATAACTCAATTGCTATTGCCGAAGTTACCGAAATCAGTCAGATCGAACAAAATGATGTCATTTACTTAGGAGAAAATCACGATAGTCTAGCCAATCACCAAGCGCAGTTAGAAATTATTACTCAACTGTATCAAAATCAAGCTAACTCTAATGCAGAATTAGCGATCGCCTTGGAGATGTTCCAGCGTCCATTTCAAGCCATATTAGATCGTTACGTTGAATCAAAAATCAGCGAGACGGAACTGATCGAACAGACTGAATATAACTCACGCTGGGGTTTTGACTGGAATTTTTATGCACCCATACTGCATTTTGCCCAAGACAAGCAAATTTCTTTAATTGCTTTAAATACTCCGACTGAAATTACTCGCAAGGTAGCCGAATTGGGACTAAACAGCCTTAAAGGAAACGACTTTCGCTATATTCCACCCCTAAAAGATATCAAGCTTAATAACAAAGCATATCGCCAAAGGTTGAGCGAAGTTTATCAACAGCATATTGAGTCGGGTCAAGGAAACAGCAATGATGCAGAGAATTTCTTTGCAGCACAGGTACTATGGGACGAAACTATGGCAGAAGAGATCGCCCTCTACTATCAAAACCATCCTCATGCACAGATAGCTGTTTTAGTTGGCAAAGCTCATATTATGAATGATTACGCTATTCCAGATCGCGTAGCCAGACGCATAAGTAACCCAGCATTTACGCAAATATCTCTCCAGTTAGGTGAAGCTGAATAGAAATTAGCAATTATTGCCTTGTTGTTGATGAGGCGATCGCTTTTAATAATTTACATCGTATTGCGCTTGGTTTATCGGCAATGGCTTTAACTCAGGTGAAGGAGATCTTGCTTCTGGAGGAACAAAACCTAACGGCAACAACGGTTTTACTTCTAGATATATGTGGCGCGAAGGTGGCAAAGCTACTGTGTATTTATATCACATGGATCAACCTGGAACTTATGGCGAAGACATCTTACTCAAAGGAGGA
>DATNPK010000058.1 GCA_036703275.1 Coleofasciculaceae cyanobacterium
AGAATCAAACGTTTAGCCAGAAAAACCATCTGTTTTTCTAAATCGGAAGAAATGCACGATCTTGTGATCGGTTTGTTCATAAATAGATATGAATTTGGCATAGATATCTAAGTATAGATTCAACAGATTTACAACACTACCAGTTCTGCCTTAGCTGCTAATAAATCTGTAGTTCTGACTTCGAGATTGGCGATCGCTAGATTATCCCTCTGTACGCCACCATCACCAAACAGATTTTGAATGATATTTACAGGGTTAGTAGAAATATAGTTAGTCCACTTTTCTTAGATGTGTAGTCGATTCTCTCTTGCGTTACCGCTAGCCTTTGCTCTATCAGGGCAATTCTAGATTAAGATTGTTTTAGTTTAGGAGAAAGTGCGCTCGCTTTATCGGTTAACAGTCGTACACATTTACTACTACTGCTCAGACAAGGAAGCTGCTTCTTTTCTTTTTCTTCTAATTGCGTCTCTGTCTGATTCGACCATGAGGGTAACTTCGGCTGTGAGTGAGCCATCGGGGGATTGACCGAGCCAATTAACACGCCTAACAGTGCCACTGTAGAGAGATTTGACAACGGATAAAGTAGCGAGCGCATTTTCAATCTCATTTAGTTTTTCAATAAGCTGTGTCACTTGAAATTCTCTGTCAGTCAGTCTTTGTTCGTATAGAGCTTAATTATCTTTGATAGTTGAGTCGTGCCTGATTCTGTTCTTCTACACGACGGGCTGAATCAATTGCTGCAAGATATTCCTTGTAAGAGCGATCGCTTTTTGCCGTCTGCATCTTCCCCATCGCTAGCTGATATTCTTTAACTTCTGCTGTATGTCTTGTTTTAGCTATTTTAGTTTGGCTTGTTCGTGTTCGAGGATAATTGGATCGAGGTTTTTAACGCCAGTAAGATATTTAATTTCTTCTTGCTTGAGTGAGACTTGCGATTCAACAGACGCGATCGCTGCCTTAGTTTTTTCTACTGCTGCTTCTTGTTCTAAATAACTAACTGGTGGCAGTGCCATCGTGGGCGGTACTGCTTGCGGTACGGCAGGAAGTGTAATAGAAGCTGCCTTGAGTCGGTCTATTGATAACTGAAGCTGTTTCTGTTGGACGGTCAGTCTGGTTCTCTCTCGTTCCCTGTCGGCAATGATTTCACCTTTGGTTACTTCCTCCCCTTCACTGACTTTGAGGTCGTCTGGTTCGGTTACTCTAACGGTGATAGTTAGGCGTTTGGGTGTAGTAGTTTCTGTCTGCGTTGCTTGAGCGATATCTGTTGCCCAAGTTGGTAGGGGTGTGACGTTAGTAGAAATTATGGTAAGTGCGATCGCTGCTGTTATCAGTCCATAGACAACTAACTTGCTAACCCTCTTCATTAATATCGAACCTCATATCGGTAGGAATGTATAGTTATATTGTTCCCAGGCGAGATTGAGTTATTAGCAGAGCAAACTTTTATCAATTGGTTGTTCGATATTTGCGCTCGGTTTTGCTCGTGCTAACTTTGGAGCGATTCATTCATCCTCTTCTCGGACAAAACAAACTTATTTTAGTCATAATAGTAATATAAGGGCTAAGATTACAGATTAGCTTTGTGTTTGCCTCGGATAATAGAGGTGAGAGCCATGCTTAAAATTCTAATTTTTGGAGCGGGTTCTGTGGGAACGTTTTTAGGAACTAAGCTCTATGCTGTTGGTCATCAAGTTTTCTTTTATGGTCGAAGGAAACTGAATAGCTTAAACGAGGATATTTTTATTAATGGCAAGCTCTACCGACTGCCTCCCAAATGCTACCAGCTCCAAGCAAATGACTATAATGCCATCTTCGTTACCACCAAGTTGTATGACATTAAAAATGCTCTAGCCGAACTCAGAAAATATCACTTCAATCCCCAAATTATTGTTTTTATTCAAAATGGGATTGTTGAACCAGAGTTTTATGAAGGCTTTCAAAACCATCTGGGATTTACTACCGTAAGCGTTTTTAATGGCTATCATCTAACAGGTAATCAAATTCACGTCAAAGAGAGCAATCTGGGTTGGCAACTAGAAGATTCATTAGTGGGTCGGAAAATTCACAAATTACTAGAAGAAGCTGGCATTCGGTGCCTTATTACTTCCAATATTTCTCAGATTAGGGCGCAGAAACTAATCCTCAACGCTGCTACAAATACTCTGTCAGCGCTAGAGAAAAAGACTATTGGAGAATTATTTGCTGACAGAAACCTGAGAAAAGTTGTTGACGGCATCATCCAAGAAAGCTGGACGCTCCTCAAAGAAGACTACGATCTTCCCGATTTAGACTCTGTACGCAAGACTATCTATAAACTGCTCCCTCAAGTCAAAGAACACTATTCTTCCATGTATCAAGATTTAATTTCTGGAAGAAAAACAGAAATAGAATTTCTTAATGGATTGATTGTTAGGTTAGGGCTGGAGAAAGGCATTCCTACTCCTTACAATCAGCAAGTCTACTTTAAGCTTTTAGACAAGACTAAGAGTGTGTGATTTAGCTATATCATTTATCGAACAAACTCGACTGCACCATAATAACCTCTGCAAACTCTGCAAACTAGCCATTGACTATCCTCACTTCCACCGTCCCTATTGCATACTGCTCTCTCAATAATGCGATCGCCTTCTCCAACCCACAATAACTAAACCTAATACGAACCTATCCCACTAATATGATTTTAGTGATCCACATATGGATTGTTGCTAAAGCTAAAAAACCATCAAAAACAAGAGGTTGACGTTCCCAGCGAACAACTAAACGTCTATATTTTCTTTGAAACCAGGAAAAACATCTTT
>DATNPK010000059.1 GCA_036703275.1 Coleofasciculaceae cyanobacterium
AGTCACGACACCGATAATTTTGTTTTCCATTGTGTATTTTTCCATTTTTGACAATTTGCTTGGACTCACAAGACGGACAGAATATTGACATTAATACTACTAATCTAGTTCTTCTTCTATCCTTACATCTTTAGGACTACCAAAATCTTTGTTCCTAGATATCGTACCGCGAGCGTTGTTTTTCTTGGTTTGAGAAAAAATACCGCAGACTAGTTGTGCGATGGAAAAGAATTTCAACTTGCTTCAATGCTTTCTTGTCTCTTGCTACAATCCATATTTGGATTAATCGAATTTTATTAGTGGGATAGTTTCACTGTCCAAATCCAGAATTTGTTGTTCTTGTTTCCTACGAAGGTCTGTAGTTCATCGATTTCGGTAATTTCAGGTATTTCCGAATCTTGTGGTTCATCAGACAACGATTCTCCTGCTTCTTCAACCCAATTGATAATAGTTGTATGATCTATCTCCGTTATTCTGGCAATTGCCCTGAATCCCATACCATTGAGATACATTTTTAAACAGAGCTGTTTTTCTGCTGCTGGGTATGCTCGCTTAATCGGATTTTCTACATATTGGCAGCCATATGCGAAGCGGTATCCTTTAGGACAGTTTTTACATCTGAATGATTGCTTTCCTGGACGAAAACCATTCTTTTTCTTTGGCGATGATTTACATCTGGGGCAGTCCATTGCTTTACCAGGGTTTTTTACATCCTTATTTTAAACTCCATAACATTACGCATTCATCAACGCCCAAAATCTTTTATAACTTAAATCCAGTTAAAGAGCCTATTGCTAATTTTACTTTTCATCAACAGTGGTTAAATCAAGGGGAATGAAAAACCACTTTGAATAACCTACGTTTAATTATTCAACCAACTGTCTTATTCTGGATGATTATTCCTTGGTTGGACGTTTTCCCTAACCGTTCTTTACTACTTTGTTTTCATCGACTGATCGCTACTATGAATCAATTTTCTTTTTATTTTCCTAGAGTATTGAGCGAAGATGGCAAAGGTTTGTCGCCAATAATCGGATTAAGGTTAGAGCTTTATATGTACCTCTGGTGATGGCTGCAATCAATAATTGGAAGCAGCAGAGACTGTACTTAGCATTAAATACAAAATGCTCTCGAATCAATTCTGCATCATTCATCTCTCAGTGGTATGTGGAAACAGAGCAGTTCCTTTCTTATGGAAAGTCTTATCGCACAAAAGTTCTACAGTAGCTTTTGCTGAATATAAATTAGTGCTGAAACTAGCACAGCGGTTATTATCAAGCCATCCAAACTTACGCATCCTTGAGAAATTTAGCAACGGTATGGACATCTTTATCGCCCCGTCCAGAACAGCAAATCACAATACAGGGGCTGCCAATTAGCTGGGGACAGAGGGTTTCGAGATAGGCGATCGCATGAGAAGTTTCCAAAGCGGGAATTATTCCTTCTAGTTGGGACAGAAGTTGGAAAGCAGCCAAAGCTTGCGTATCGGTTACGCTATAGTATTCAGCGCGATCGCTAGTTTTTAAATAACTGTGTTCTGGTCCGACACCCGGGTAGTCTAGTCCCGCACTAATGGAATGTGGCTCGATAATTTGACCTTCTTCGTCCTGTAGTAAGTAACTCATCGCGCCATGCAAAACCCCAGTTCGACCTTTAGTTAGGGTTGCTGCATGTTTGCCCGTGTCAACTCCTTCTCCAGCAGCTTCAACACCAATCAAACGTACTGAGGGTTCTCTAACAAATTCGTGGAACAATCCCATCGCATTAGAACCTCCACCAACACAAGCCAGAAGAATATCTGGTAGTCCTTGCCACTTTTGTTGAGATTGACCGCGAGTTTCCCGACCGATAATAGCTTGGAAGTCCCGCACCATCATCGGATAGGGATGAGGACCAGCAACCGAACCCAAGATATAGTGAGTTGTTTCTACATTAGTTACCCAATCTCTAATTGCCTCACTAGTGGCATCTTTTAAAGTTCCCGTTCCAGCTTCTACTGGATGCACTTTGGCATCCATCAGGCGCATCCGAAAGACATTAAGGGCTTGTCGTTCCATATCGTGAATGCCCATATAAATGACGCACTCCAAACCAAAACGAGCGCAAACAGTGGCAGTAGCAACACCGTGTTGTCCCGCTCCAGTTTCGGCAATTATACGTTTTTTATTCATACGCTTGGCGAGCAGCACTTGCCCGATCGCGTTATTAATTTTGTGCGCCCCCGTATGGTTTAAATCCTCGCGCTTGAGGTAAATTTGTGGCTTTATGCCATCGGGTCGAGCGTAATATTCACTCAGGCGTTGAGCGTAATAAAGTGGAGTTGGTCGTCCGACATAATTTGCTAATAGCTCTTGAAATTCTTGCTGGAACTGCGGATCGTCGCGATATTTGGCTAACGCCGTTTCTAGTTCGCTTAAAGCTGGCATCAAAGTTTCGGGAACGTACTTGCCCCCAAATTTACCAAAACGACCTAGAGCATCGGGTTGTTGAGCAGGAGTGGGATTTACAGGTTGAGTATTTGTACTATCTAGTAACATAAGAATCTTCTCAAGATTGAATTGTGGTTGAATAGTTGGTTGGGACTAAAGAGGCTTAGGAAATAGCTGTTTTTAATTCGCTACAAAAATCTCGAACCGAGCGCAATCGGTTGTAGGGAGTACCTTCTGCCAAACGCTGTACAAAGGCACTGCCAACAATTACCCCATCCGCGCCCCAATCTATTACTTGTCGAGCTTGTTCGGGAGTGGAAATTCCAAAACCAACACCAATCGGCTTATCGGTAACACTGCGAATATCGGCGATTACATCTTTGACTTGCGTTTGAATTTGAGAACGCACTCCCGTAACACCCGTAACGCTGACCAAATAAATAAAGCCACGAGATTTCATGGCGATCACTTCAATCCGCTCTTTGGAGCTAGTGGGAGTTACTAGCAAAATGACTTCAATGCCTACTGCATCAGCCTGTTTTAATAACTCGTCGGCCTCTTCTATAGGTAAATCGGGAACGACTAAACCTTTGATGCCTGCAATAACAAGCTGTTGCATAAAGGTTTCGATGCCCAAGTTGAGGATCGGGTTGTAGTAGGTAAATAAGATTAAGGGCGATCGCAAACTGCGAGTTAGAGATTGAGCCATTTCTAAAACGCTAGCTAACTTAACTCCTTTTTCGAGGGCGCGGGTTGCTGCAGCCTGAATTACAGGACCATCAGCGAGAGGATCGGAGTAAGGAACTCCTAGTTCGATGAAATCTGCATTAGCATCCAAAACTTTTAGAGCTTCGGCTGTCAATTCTAGATCGGGATCTCCTGCGGTTAAAAAGGGGATTAGGGCAGGCTGATTATTTTGACGTAAAGATTCAAAGCATTGCGAGATCGTATTCATAATTAAGCATTCTGGTGAAGAGATTAATCTGGAATTTTGTTATTTAACAATTTAATAGGTCTTTTACTGCCCGTTTGAGGTTGGTTTGCCTAATTAGGGATTCCCCGACTAAAACTGCCGTAGCACCTGCTTTAGCCACAAAAGATAAATCTGCTGGAGTAGATAAACCAGACTCGCTGACAATTGTTATGCGTCGGCTATTTATTTGTTTTTGCCGTTGTAGTAGTAAGCGTTGAGTTGTTTGCAGATCGACGCTAAAGTCTTGGAGATGGCGGTTGTTGATCCCAATTAATTCCACATCAAATAGAGTTAACACGCGATCGAGTTCCCCTAGGGTATGGACTTCTATTAATGCGGTCAGGTCTAGGCTGCGTGCGATTTGTATAAACTCTGTCAGCACTTCATTGCTTAAAATAGCGGCAATCAAAAGAATCGCATCTGCACCATTAACCCGTGCTAAATAAATTTGGTAGGGGTCAATAATAAATTCCTTACATAGCAGAGGTAATGTTACTTTTTCTCTAACCTTCTGCAAATTGGCAAAACTACCTTGGAAAAACTTTTCATCAGTTAATACAGAAAGACAGGTAGCACCACCTAATTCGTAGGCTTGAGCGATCGCGCTCGGCTCAAAATCGGCACGAATTATTCCCTTACTAGGAGAAGCTTTTTTAACCTCAGCAATTAAGCTGGGTTTAGAAGAATTTTGTCGTAAAGCTGCCAAGAAATTTCTGGTAACAGGAGCAGTTTTTATTTGTTCTTGGAGAGTAGCTAGAGATAGTCTTTCAGTTCTTTGAGCAACTTCTTGTAGCTTATAATCAGCAATTTCTTGAAGTATTGTTTTAGGTCTAACGGGATTAACATTCATGTCGATCATTACTAGTAATCCTATTTGATTTCAAAAATTACAAGTTTTGTTAGAGGGAATAGCGCGAAGTTTTCCTAAACAAAGGTTTTGAACCGCATGTAGCAAACTTCCTAAGAAGGCATTGGGAAAAATAAAGTAGTCTTTTGCAGAGATGAAATTTAAAAGTCAAGAAGAGTTTTGAGGGAAGAATATTCTTCTTTCTTCTTCCCGCCACTGTTTTCTACTCAAACTTGAGAAATCTTGTTTCTTTTTATCCTTTTAAGTAGCGTAAATTTGGGATAACTTAAAATTTTTACTGTTTCGCGATCGGGTTAGTTACTTTCCTATGGACGCTTAAGTCATTATAGGCTAAAGGTTGTAGGCTACAGGCTACAAGGTTATAGGCTATAGGCTACAACCCGATCTGACATTAAGTCATATTTCCTACTAATGAAGAAGCAGAGAAGTTGACAGGATTGGTATAGTTGCGAATTGTGTTATCGATAATGCTCTGACCGATTCCTCCATCCAAAGTCATAATAGATTCTGGATGGAACTGTACGGCAGCGATAGGTAACGTCCGATGTTCGATGCCCATAATTACTCCATCTTCGGTAATGGCGGTAACTTTTAATTCCGCAGGTAGTCGATCAGACAAAGCGTATAGAGAATGGTATCGACCAACTTCAAAGGATGTTGGTAGATCTTGGAATAGTTTAGAGCCGTCAGCGATAACAGAAATTTGAGATACCTTACCATGTTGGGGATAGTCAAGAACTCCTAGTTCTCCGCCAAAGGCTTCGACAATACTTTGCAATCCCAAACATACGCCAAAGATAGGAATTTGTCGTTTCTGACAGGCGGCAATAGTTGCTGCTACTTTAAAATCAGTAGGTCTGCCAGGGCCAGGAGATAAGACTACTAGGTCGGGTTGTTCTTCGTCTAACAGCGATTTGGCAAAACCATGCCGAATTGTTTTTACTGTTGCACCAGTTTGACGTATATAGTTAGCGAGAGTATGTACAAAAGAATCTTCGTGATCGATTAGCAAGACGCGCTTGCTAATTCCTGGCTCGGTTTGCTGTTGTTGTAGATTAGAGTCAACCAAGATGCGATCGCTAACATTTTGGGCTTGTTCTAAGGTTTGAAATAAAGCCGCTGCTTTAGTAATGGTTTCCTGGGCTTCTGCTTCTGGATCGGAATCATAGAGAACTGTTGCCCCCGCACGGACTTCGGCGATCGTATTTTGTAAGCGAATAGTCCGCAGAATTAAACCCGTGTTTAAGTTGCCATCAAAAGTTAAATAGCCAACTGCACCGCCATACCAACGTCGGGCACTACCCTCGCGCTGCTCGATAAATTCTATTGCCCAGCGTTTAGGAGCGCCTGTAACCGTTACCGCCCAAAGATGGGTTAGAAAGGCATCTAGAGCATCAAACTCAGCTCGCATCAAACCTTCTACGTGGTCTACAGTGTGGATTAAATGGCTGTACATTTCAATCTGACGACGACCAATTACCCTCACCGAGCCAGGTTCGCAGATTCGCGATTTATCGTTACGATCCA
This sequence comes from Coleofasciculaceae cyanobacterium, assembly GCA_036703275.1. Taxonomy (NCBI): domain Bacteria; kingdom Bacillati; phylum Cyanobacteriota; class Cyanophyceae; order Coleofasciculales; family Coleofasciculaceae; species Coleofasciculaceae cyanobacterium. The sequence continues at coordinate 5,798 of DATNPK010000059.1, forward strand.
CGTCCGTACACATAGTTAACTCTGATTTATCTTTGTCGGAGTTGAGCAGCTTTTGAATCTGCAAAGAATCTTCAATGGCATCTTTTCCTCGGCGGATCGTGCCACTAATGGGACAGGTTTCTACCCTTCTGCCATTAACCTTGACAAACATTTCCGGAGAAGCACCAATGAGATATTCCCCCCCTAAGTTAAAAATAAATCCATAGGGACTGGGATTTATTTCTTTAAGGATGCGGAACAATTGAGTAGGGGATTTCGTACAGTGCTTGGAGAAGTTTTGACTGGGTACAACTTCAAACAAATCTCCTCGGCGGAAATATTCTAGGGCTTCTCTAACCCGATCCTCATACTCTCCTGGTTGATGGTCGCAGGCTCGATCAGGGGTTAGATTCTTACCTTTGTAATCGATCTTTTCACCACTACGAGGTAAATCTTTAGTAGTATCATTTTGAGTCACAAATTCATATTGCAAGCGATATCCTTGCTGCTGATAATAATCAACAACTAATAGTTCGTCAGGAAGATATAGTACCAAATCCCGTTGGTCTGACTCTCGCTGTTGCCGTTTGGACATTTGCTCGAACTGAAACACTAGGTCGTAGCCAAACGCACCGTAAAGTCCCAAGTGTTCGTCTTCAGAACTACTAAATAGCCGAATAATTTCTCGAACCACAGTAAAAACTGATGGTTGGCGACTGCGTTCTTCTTCAGAAAATACTTGTTTTGTTGGTTTAACCGAGCCAAAAAGTTGACGTTCTTCTTTTTCTAAAGATACTAGTCCAGAGAGGTTGGATAAAGCTTCGGCTAGATACTCCAGCAACACTATTCCGCGATCGTTATGTGCTGTGAGAGTGAAACTATTATCGCGAGTTGCTAGTTCTAAAGGTGGATTAACAAATCCGATCGCCCATCTATTGTAACGTCCTGGATATTCATACTGACTTTCCAATAAACCTCCCCGTTGAGAATCAAGACGTAGTAAAATTTCTTCTAAGGCAGTTTGGGTCGAGATCTTATCAACAGTACGGGAGACAAAAATACCGCCTTGAGTAGTGTAAAAATGTGGATCTAAATGCATTGAGAATTCCTCTTACTAATTGGGTGAATCTGGACTGTTCAAGAAAACTCGATCAACTAATAATTAATCAAGGAAAAGGAATAAGAACCGATCGGCTTTATAGATTAAGTAGGGTATAGTTAGCGCAACTCGTAACCCATTATTTAGATTGGCAATTTTATTAAATTCTCATTCCCAAACACAGTTTGTGTGCGATCGCTTTTTGCTGAGATTAGAATCTAGACTCAGACCAAGAATTAACCTGGAATTTTTTACCTGTAGGAAAAGATGGTGTTTTACCACGACCGTAGAATTGAGCTAGTGGCATTACTTCGTGCATCAGTCGGCTAAAACCTTCTGGTGTCAGAGATTGAGGACCATCAGACATCGCTTGGGCTGGGTTGGGGTGAACCTCAATCATCAAAGAATCAGTACCAGCTGCGATCGCAGCCATTGCCATTGTAGGAACGTATTCTGATTTGCCAGTAGCGTGGCTGGGATCGATAACGACGGGTAAGTGAGTTAGCGCTCGCAATACTGGCACAACGGATAAATCTAAAGTATTGCGAGTATATTGGGAATCAAAGCTACGAATGCCACGCTCGCATAAAATTACATTGGGATTGCCAGCATCAAGAATATATTCTGCTGCCATTAACCATTCTTCAATGGTGGCAGATAGTCCCCGCTTGAGCAAAACTGGTTTATTCTTAGCCCCTACCTTTCTTAGTAAAGGATAATTTTGCATATTACGCGCCCCAACTTGCAGGATATCGGCTACTGTGGCAACTTGCTCGACATCAGCAGTATCCATTACTTCCGTAACAATTCCCAAGCCTGTAGCTTCTCTTGCTTTTACGAGTAAGCCTAGCGCACTTTCACCGTGACCTTGGAAAGCATAGGGTGATGTCCGAGGTTTATAAGCTCCCCCTCTAAGAAACTGCGCTCCTGCGGCTTTTACTACCCTTGCTGTTTCGACAATCATCTCTTCGTTTTCTACCGAACATGGGCCAGCGATGACTACTAGAGGATAGTTTTGACCAAAGGTTACTGCACCATTAGGAGTGGTTACAGTTACTGCACTTGGTTTACCTTGACGAAATTCTAGACTAGCTCTTTTAAAGGGTTTTTCTACTCGTAAAACTTCTTCAATACAGGGGCTAATTTGTTTAATCTGATCGGGATTGATTTTAACTGTATCACCTAAAAGGGCGATTACTGTTTCGCTTTGACCCACTATTTCTTCTGTGTTTATATTCTTCCAGCAATCAAGTTCTTGGGTAATTCTCTTGATCTCTGTTGCTGGTGTTCTCTTTTTGATAATTACAATCATTTTTTAGCTTTCTCTTTGCTTTAGCTTTTATAGTTATTAGCATTGCCATTTCGTTAGTTGTTCATAGTCGAACATCATTTGAACTTATGCACTTTTAACTAACGCTCCGGCAGCGGGCAGACCCACAAAAGCAAAGTCCTGGCAGAGCTTACGCTCAACGGCGCACTTGCGCCATCGTCTCCGAAGAAGACTAGAACGGCTTTGCCGTTCGTGCCGATAGGCGCAAGGGAACGCGCGAGTGTGACCCGAACTAGCTAAAAAGGTTGTGTCGCAAAAAATAGAAATAGTCGCGTAGTACAATACAAGCCAACAAAGATACGTACGACTTTGACTTTTCTAATGAATTCCAAAGAACCTTTTAAGTGGCGACATTTTCAAAAGGAAATTATTTTGCTTAACGTTCGTTGGTATTTAAAATATTCTTTGAGCTATCGTAATTTGGAATCAATGATGTTGGAAAGAGGCCTGAAAGTAGACCACTCAAATATTGGTCGTTGGGTGCTAACTTATTCTCCTGAAATAGAAGAAAGAACTCGTCGTTACCTGAAACCAAGCAATGATTCTTGGAAAGTAGATAAAACTTATATTAAGGTCAAGGGAAAATGGAAATATCTATATCGGGCAGTAGATAGTGTAGGCAATACTTTGGGCTTTATACTAAGTGCCAGAAGGAACAAAAAGCTGCCTATAGATATTCTTCAAAAAAGTATTAAAAGCTAAACGTAATAGACAACCTAGATTGATTAATCTTGACGAAAATGCTGCTTATCCTCCTGCAATTAAAAAATTGAAAACAGAAAAAGTTTTAGAAGAAAAAAGCCAAATTCGACTAGCAAAATACCTCAATAATGTAGTAGAACAAGATCATCGAGGAGTAAAAAGAATCACAAATGCTGCTCTAAAATATAAATCATTTCACACTGCTTGGCGGAGAATTAGAGGTATTAAAATTATGCGGATAATTTATAAAGGTCAGGTGGAAGGCAATACTGTTCGGTTAAGCTAAAAATATGAGTTAATGAGAGTATCACTGATCAATAGTCCATCAAACTCGAACCTTTAACTCTTATTTCTCCAAAAATCCAAGCAAGTGAGATATTTCCCGCTTGGGAATTAATCATGTCT